>JAHDII010000091.1 GCA_020630895.1 Saprospiraceae bacterium | reverse complement strand
GGTTGCAGCCACCTACCTTTCAGCACGATGTCCTGTTTTTATAGCTCCAGCAATGGATGTTGATATGTGGCATCATCCTTCTACCCAAGCTAATATTTTAAAATTACAATCCTATCAAAATAAAATTATTCCTGTAGGAAATGGAGAATTAGCTAGTGGGCTTGTTGGAGAAGGTCGAATGGCAGAACCAGAAGATATTACACAATATATCAAAGATTTTTTGACTCAACAACAAGATTTTCAAGGACAAACTATTGTAGTTACAGCAGGACCTACTTTTGAGCCTTTAGATCCCGTACGATTTATAGGAAATCATTCGTCAGGCAAAATGGGGGTAGCTATTGCTGAAGAATTAGCCCAAAGAGGAGCTACAGTTCATTTAATTCTAGGGCCTTCAAAATTAGAACCTTCTCACCCTAATATTCAATTAAAAAGAATAATGACTGCGGAAGAAATGTATCAAGCAACAACAGAGGTCTTCCCTCATTGTCAAGCAGGAATTATGGCAGCTGCAGTAGCTGATTATCGTCCTAAAGAGATGGCTCAACAAAAAATCAAGAAAAAAACAGATGATATGTTCATTGAACTAGCAAAAACTAAAGATATTGCTGCTTCATTAGGACAAATCAAGAAAAAAGGACAGATTCTTGTAGGTTTTGCTTTAGAAACGAATAATGAAATCGAAAATGCTAAAGGAAAATTAGCCAAAAAGAATTTAGATTTTATAGTATTAAATTCCTTAAAAGATAAGGGAGCTGGTTTTAATCATAATACAAATAAAATTACCATCTTGAGGAAAGACAATATTATTCGTAATTTTGAGTTAAAGAAAAAGACTGAAGTAGCTCATGATATTGCTAATGAGTTATTAGATATTCAAGCTTAAGTTTAATTTATGAAAAAATTTATATTCATTATTTTTATAACATTATTATGCTCAATGAGTATAATAGGACAAGAATTTAATTTTAGTGTACAATTAAATTCTCAAAAAGCTCAATCTACAGATCCTAAAGTTTTTGAAAGTTTAGAAATTGCATTAAAAGAATTTTTAAACACCCAAAAATGGACCAATGATGAATTTGAAGTAGAAGAGCGTATAGAATGTAATTTAATATTATCAATAGAAGAAGAAATATCAGAAACAAGTTTTAGAGCAGATTTGACGATTCAAGCCACTCGCCCTATTTTTAATAGTGATGAGCAAACCACATTATTTACTTATGTCGATAAAAGTGTTACTTTTAGTTATGAAGCTTATCAACCTTTAGAATTTAGCGAAAATGTATTTAATTCTAATTTAACTTCTGTACTAGCATTCTATGCTTATGTTATTTTAGGTTTAGATTATGATTCTTTTTCTTTACTCGGAGGAGAAAAACATTTACAAAAAGCTCAAGATATTTTAAATAATATTCCTCCTTCAGCAGCTAATGCTCATAAGGGGTGGCGTTCATTGGATGGTAATAGAAATAGATATTGGATTATTGAAAGTATTTTAAGTCCTAGAACAAGAGCTTGGCGAGAAGCAATGTATAGTTTTCATAGATTGGCTCTTGATGTTATGGCAGATGATATAGATAAAGGTAGAGCAGTGATGTCTCAAGCATTGAAACAAGTTGAAAAAGCAAGTACAAGTTATCCTAATGCCATGATTATTCAATTATTTGCTTTAGCTAAAGGAGATCAAATAGTTGAAATTTACAAAGGAGGTACAAGGAGAGAACAAAACGATGTGATTCGTATAATGAGTAAAATTGATGCAGCAAATGCATCAAAATATAGAAAAATAAAGTCTTAAATTTTAAATTGTTTTCAACAATTAAATTGAGAAATATATTTGTATGATAAGCACCTTTTTATTTTTTATAAAAGGTGCTTTTTTGTTCATTAAATATGCAACCTTTTGAATCAAGGAATGTCTTTAATAGCAAAATAAGTCGAATATGGGAGCAGAACGCCTCAAATCAAAATCGGCAAAAATGCAGGAAGAAGTTCATAATGCTTTAGTTCAAGATTGCCTTTCAGGAGATCGAAAAGCACAATATCGCCTTTATAGGTTATATAATAAAGCTATGTTTAATACTTGCATTAGGATTTTAAAAAGCCGAGAAGATGCCGAAGATGTATTACAAAATTCTTTTATTGATGTATTTACCAAATTAGAAATGTATCGAGGAGATGCGACTATTGGTGCTTGGATAAAAAGAATAGTCATCAATAATTGTATTAATTATTTAAAGAAAAAACGCATACCATTAACAGAAGTCGATCAAAACAAAATTGAAACTCAACCTAATCAATCTACTTTAGATGATGTAAAAATAGATGTTGAAAAAATTACAAATGCTTTAAGCCAATTACCCAATGGTTATAGAGTTGTCTTTTCTCTTTATGCAATTGAAGGATATGATCATAATGAAATTGCAGAAATATTAGACATTTCAGTTTCTACATCTAAATCACAATATAGTAGAGCAAAAAATAAAATGAAACAGATTTTGATTGACAAACAACATTTAATGCAAAACTCATGAGTAAGGATAAATTAGAACAATTTATTAATGAAAATAGAACTTCGCTTGACACAGAAATTCCTTCATTACATCTTTGGGACGCTATTGATAAAAAAGTAAACGCTCGTCCTAAAAAAAATCTTGTAGCAGGAAGAATGGCAGCAGGAGTGATGGCCTTTATTTTAATGGCATCTTTTTATTGGTATAATTCTACAACAACACCTCAAAATATTAATCAAGCTCCTCCCAATACAGCCATAGCAGAATCGACGCCTGAATTTTTAGAAATGACAGAATACTATTCTAGAAAAATCAATGAAAGTAAAGGTCGTTTAGCTGCATTAAATCATCATGATCCAGATGTTTATAGAGATTTAAAACAAATGGAATTGACTTATGATACATTAAAAATGGAATGGAATAAAAATCCACACAAGTCAGATGAAAGATTGGTTAATGCAATGGTTAAAAATTATAGAGATAGATACCAATTATTACAAAGAGTTCTTTATGGAATAGAACAACATAGCAGAAAAAGCCATGCTCAACCTGCTATTTTTAGACAATATTAATGATTAAAAACCGTCTATTATGAAATTTAAAAATACTTTTTTTGTAGCCACTTTATTATTAATAATGCCTCTCATCGCTCTTGGTAATACAATGGGACGTAAAGAGTTTGTAAAAACAATTAATAAGGTTTTTGATATTGATAGAACAGGAAGTGTCGCTATTTCAAATAGGCATGGAAAGGTAGATATAAAAGTTTGGAATAAGCCTGTTGTTCAAGTAGATGTTAAAATTATTGTACAAGCCAAAGATGAAGATAAAGCTGAAGCTGTTTTTGATAGAATTTCTATTCAATTTCAAAATGAAGATGCTTTTGTAAAAGCAATGACAGACATAGAATCTAAAAAGAAAGGTTGGAGTAGTTGGAATGTTTGGAATGGTGATTCTGATAGAGATGATTTTGAAATTAATTATGAAGTTTTTATTCCTAAAGAGGCTCGATTAGAAGTCATTAATAAATATGGAGATACTTTTATTGCTGAAACTGACGGACCTGTAAATGCTGATATAGGTTATGGTAGTGTTCGTTTTGAAGGAGTGAATAATGAATTAAAATTATATTTAGGATATGGTGATGCGACTATTATTAGAGCGAAAGAATTGACAGGGGAAATTAAATATTCTAAAATGAATTTAAGAAGTGCAGTTGATTCTGATTTGAGAACTAAATATTCTAAAATTCAAATTGATGATGTACAGTCTATGAGAACGATTACAAAATATGATGAGTACAATATTAATAATGTAAATTCTTTGAGAACAGAAGGAAATTATGGGAAATTTATTATTAATAATATTGGAAAATTAGTAGCAGATGGAAAATATACTGACTTTATGATTTCTTCTCTAACTCAAGAAGCGGATGTTGTTTTAAGTTATGGTGGCTTCAAAATCGAAAGTTTAAAAAAGGGATTTAGTGCTGTTCGTTTAGATGGAAGTTATGCTAATTTTAAAATTAATACTACACCAGATATTTCTTATAAAATAGATGCCAACGCATCTTATGGAGATATTTCTTTACCTGAAAATATTGAAACCACTTATAATAGAGATAGCGGATATTCAAATAGAATAGAGGGAGTCGTTGGAAAAGGAAGTCCTACAAGTTATATTAAAGTAAAAGTAAATTACGGTGATATAAAAATTCGATAATAATATTATAGTTTTAAATTAAATGGTTAATATTGACCTCTTTTCTAGCTAGAAAAGAGGTTTTTTTATTCACTTCTATATCATAATATGAACTTTATTAGTGTTTTAAGTATTATGATATAGGTTTGAATCACTTTTTAGTAAACAAAATCTATGATTTAAAATGAGTTTAGAAGTCAAAGTAATGAGTGCTTTAAAAGAAGCAATGAAGGCAAAAGATGAGGCAGCAAAAAGAAGTCTTAGAGCTATTAAATCTGCTATTCTTTTAGCTAAAACTGATGGTAGTGGTAAAGAATTGAATGAAGCAGATGAAATTAAAATGCTTCAAAAATTAGTGAAGCAACGTAGAGATTCTTTAGCCATTTTTAAAGAACAAGGAAGAGAAGATTTAGCGGCTAAAGAAGAAGAAGAAATTATAACAATTGAAAAATTCTTACCTCAACAAATGAGCGAAGAAGAACTAGAATCTTTTGTTAAAGGAATTATTGAAAAAACAGGAGCTTCTTCAATGAAAGATATGGGGAAAGTAATGGGCATGGCAAGTAAACAATTAGCAGGTCGTGCAGATGGAAAAACTGTTTCCTCTTTAGTAAAAAAATTGTTAGGATAAGATATAGAACTTATCAATAAGTTCTCCAAATACCTCTTCAAATGAATAGAGGTGCTTGGAGAACTGTTTTATTCATCCACTTTGATAATATTAAAAATTTCTTCTCTACCTAAACTATCTGTTAGAAGAACCATATATATACCCGGAGGATAATCAGATAAAGAAACTCTTTTAATAGTAATTCCTTCATTTAAATCTATTGAAGCATGTTTTAATATCTGTCCTGAGATATCAATAATATTAATTTCTGCTTGCCCTTCTACTAAACTTTTCATCTCTATACTAAATTCATCTATTGTTGGATTAGGATATATGATAAAATCTTCATCGGAAACTCCATGACATTCAGAATGAATGGTAATAGTTTCACTATATTCATAAGTGCCATCAAAATCAACTTGTTTTAATCGATAATAATTAATGTCTTTTCTAATAAATTGATGTAAATATTGATATTGAATATTTTCTACACTATTTCCTACCCCCTCTACAACATCAAGAACATCAAAATTTTCTCCATCATGACTATGTTCTATTTGAAAATAATTATTATTTTCTTCTGATGCAGTTTCCCATTTTAGAATATTATCACAACTTATACTTTCTCCTTTAAAATAGGTAAGTTCTACAGGTAATACATTTATAGTAAACCCTGCATCAATATTAGGCATAATATAGCCATCTCTTAAATTAAACAATGGAGTGGTATAATTATAAACATCAATATCACTATCATTAGCATCTGTAATATCAGATGAATTATTTACATTATAATGAGTAGGAGAGCCAAAAGCTGTTCCTTGAGTATTAGAAGTTTCATCAAAAACAATATAATAATCATCTGCAGGCATATTGATAAATTCAAAATAACCATTTTCTTTAGTATGTAATCTACCTATTTCAATATTTTCATCATTATATAAAACAACTTCTACTCCATCTAATAAAGTTTCAGAATTTTGTCTAAGACCGTCTTCATTTTGATCATACCAAGTATACCCACTGATTCTATTGCAAATAGTAGTTGTGTAAGTAACTAAATCTACTTTTTGACAATCTCCTTCTTCAAAAATCCATTCAAAAATATAAGTGCCAATGCTATCCGCAGGAGAATAGATAGCAAAGGGGTCATTAATATCTGAAAAACTTCCTAAAGAAGAACCAGTTGGTCGTTTGACTAATCCCCAAGTACCAATAACTCCAGAAGAAGGTACATTTCCTTCTAGATGAATTTCTCTGGAATCCCATTGTAAACACAATGCTCCATCTGTTCCAGCATTTGGAGTTTCAGCCATAGAAGTAATAGTTACATCTACCAAATCAGAAGTAATACAAGCACCACTATTATAGTTTTTTTCATATTGAAAAGTATAGGTATTTCCTACCACTAAACCAGAAACACCTGTCATATAATTATTAGGAGAAATAATAGTAGCAGCAGGTCCAGCTGTTTGAGTCCAAGTAACTATAGTATTAGGATGTGGGGAATCTCCAATCAATAATGCTGCATCTCCCTCACAAATTTCAAAATCTGTTCCTGCATTAGCTGAAGTGATATATGTAATAGTAGTTAAATCTTCTTTAGCACTACATTCTCCAATACTAGGAAAAGTAGTCCACTTTAATATTATTTCTCCGCCAGAATCAAGGCTAATTGTGGTATTAGGATCAAATTTATCTGTAAATGTAACAGTAGGTCCTGTAGATGATTGTACAGTCCATATTCCTATTCCTTCTATAGGATTAATATCTAAGGCATCTAGTATAAAAGTATTTGTTCCTTCACACTGAAATTGATCAGAACCAGCAAAAGATGTTGGTGTTCCTGGACCAATAACTATTTCTACAAGATCTTCTACTACTGTGCAATTATTTCCACCATAGGATAATGTCCAATTTAGTTTATAACTCCCATAAGCACTAAATGTAACAGAGGACGTAGGAGATATAATATCAGAGAAAATAACAGGTTGAGGTCCTGATATTTGAACCCATTGATAAGTTACATAAGTAGTAGAAGGATCTATATATTGGTTTGCATTTAAACTAGTAGAAAACGGTAAAGTTACTCCACAATACTCTTCATCAAATCCAGCATCATGTAGAGAAGATGAGGGTGTTCCTCTACTTACTACTAATGTATCTCTAGAAATGATTCCACAAGGAGAATTTTCTACTCGCCATTCAAAATAATAAGCTCCTGCAGTACTTACATTAATTGCTGTAGTAATATTGGCATTAGGATCTGATATGGATACAGAACCACCTGCTCCATATAAATAAGTCCAAGTACCTATGCCATCTGTAATGGCATCTGCTGTTAAATTAATAGTATTTGAATTGCTATTGCAAATCGTATCTGGATCTATATTAGCTAAGCTAGGGCCTTGATCAGTTCCTACCAAGAATGAAACAGGAACAGACGTTGTACCACAAGCATTACTGACTTGCCATTCAAAAGAATAAGTATCCCCTGCTGAAAGGTTCATTAGCGTAACATCTGGAGAATTAGCATCAGGATAAAAAGTGGCTTGTTTAGTAGGTTGATTAGGACTTGTTTGAACCCAAGTACCACTTCCTCCATTTCCTAGTGTGCCGCTTAATGAAACAGGACCTCCTGCACAAAATTCTGATTGATTAATATTCACAGTTACCCCAGTAGGATTTGCAGAACTAACCAAAACTGTTACATAATCTACATTAGGAACATCACAAACACTAGCTTGATCTACAGAATATCTAAATGTATATAAACCATCTTGTAGATTAGTTAAAGTAGGATTCTGACTATGAACTTCTGAGGGATCAATTGGGTTAGTTCCAGGTCCTGAAACATAAGTCCAATATCCTAAATTATACATATTAGCTACCCAAGAGTAATTGTGAGAAATATAATTGCCCGCTAATTGAATTGTATTGATTCCACAAGGAATTTCAATATCTGTTCCTGCATTGACAAGAGCTTGGGTATTCCATCCTTTATAATCATCATACTTAAAATACTGCCATTCACAGCCATCCCAAATTTCAAAATCTATTTCATAATGACCTGGTATTTCCCAATAACTAGCTAAATTTAATTCAATTCCTACAGAATAATCATCAGGATAACCACCACCAAATCCACTATCTATGTAGGCTCTATTTAAATTCCATTCTAATTGATCTCCAATATTTCCTGAAAGAGTAACACCACTTCCTGACCACCCTCCACCAGAATTGGGATTAACAATTGCTTGAAATGTAGGAGCAATATTAATTTGAGTCATTTGACTTGGAAAATCAATGATATTAGCTCTAATAATCATAGTGTCAAAATATAAAGCAATAGTTTCCATTGGTGATGTTTCTAATAATGTTAGTCCTCCTGCACTTAATGCAGCTGAACTGCTGCATAATTGTCCCCCAACTTCCCATTCCCAATCAGGAATTTCATATACTAATAAAGTATCAGATACTCCACAACCGACACCTCCAGAAACTCCCCACTTAAAAATATAAGGACCTCCTCCAATTTGTAAACCAATAACTTGAGTATTTGGGTCATTCACATCAATAATTGTAGTGGGCAAGCCCTGTAACTGGGTCCATGTACCAGTATATCCACTAGGAAGTTCATCTGCATCTAAGACAATTTCCGAAGGCATTCCTCCACAATATTTTTGTTCAGGACCAGCATCAATATTTACATCAGAACCTACTCCTGTATCATTAAATGTAAATGGTCCTGTATTGTCAGAACCAGATCTACAACCATTGGTTACAGTCCATGTAAAAGTATAAGGACCTCCTGGTTCATCAACACATGCTACAACGCCCCATGCTGTTTGGTCATCAGGATAAAAGGTAACATTTCCTGGACCAGTATAAGTCCATTGCCCTGTTCCATCTAAGGAACAAGCAGCATATAAATCTTTACAAAGACCACATAGCGAACCAGATTCTTGTACTACCCAAAATGGTTTTTCTGCATGTCTAAATCTAATCCATCTATCATAAGAAGAAGAACAGTTAGCATTAGAAATAGTATATTGAATATTAGCCCAATGATAATTACTTGAACTAATACAATCATCATCATCAATTTCTGGATAGAAAATAGTATTATTTGTATTATTTGAAGAGAAAGTTCCTTTCCCACTAACAATACCCCAAGATATTGTTTCTCCTACCCCAGCTGCAACTCCATTTAAATTAATTCCTCCTCCATAATAACATGTTATATTAGCATTCGAAAAAGAAGCTGTCGTTGGAGCAGCATTAATAGTGTAAATAACATTTTGACTTGCAGTACCTATAGTACAATCAGCAGAAAGTTGAAATTCATAATTACCAGGTATTATTGTCCCTGAAATACAGGTTATTAAGCTAGTATTATCATCAATTATTGCATTTGCTCCTGCTGGCTGGCTAATTAAAGTCCATTGTATAGTACTAAAATCTAAATTGATTCCTGATGTATTTCCTTCTAATATAAAATCATCGCCTTCGCAAATATTTTGAGGTACTCCTGCATTAACAGAACAAGTTTGTCCAATAGAATGAAACGATAATCCTAAGAGAGTGAATATAATAGATATGATAAATTTTGTTTTCATTATAGTATTTGAGAATAATTTTGAATAATTAGATATATTCTAAAATTATGCCAATTGTTTATGGCTAAGTATTTAGGTGAGGATAAGGATATTTAATGAAGCTAAATTTTATCTATCTTCATTGTTTAGGATAGAAAAGGAAGTGGCAAATTAATCTTTTATTTCTTCAATAATAAATCCTAAAGATTGTAAATCATTCCAAAAATTAGGATATGATTTTTTGACAACATTGGGTTCTTTAATTTTTATTTTTCCTAATAAAGAGAGAGGAGCTAAAGCCATTGCCATACGATGATCTTGATAGGTAGAAAAAGCAGGATTTTCTATTTTTAAAACACCTTCACTTCTCAATCCTACATCATCTATTTTTTCTTTTAATCCATTATTATCTTTAATAATAATACCTACTTTTTTTAATTCATTTTGCAGCGCAAAAACTCTATCTGTTTCTTTAATCCGTAAAGTTTTAAGTCCTACAAATTCGGCTTCAATTTCTAAAGCAGCACATATAACGACTAATGTTTGTGCTATATCTGGACAATTACTAAAATCATACAAAAATGAATGAGGCAAATTGTTTTTTTCTTTTTTTGTAATTAAAATTCCTTTATGATTAAAAATAGTTTCTACTCCAAAACCTTTAATTATTTTTGAAATAACGTGATCTCCTTGTAAACTATTTTTAAATAATCCATTAATTTGTAAATGGCATTCTTGGGCAATGGCTGCTAAAGAAAAATAATAAGAAGCAGAGGACCAATCTGCTTCAACTGTAAAATCTTTTGCTTGATATTCTCCTGGAAAAACAATAATTTTATGATGCTCTTGTTCGTAATGAATTCCAAAATATTCCATTATTTTTAATGTCATTAAAATATAAGGAAGAGAAGTAGGAATACGATTAAATTCAATGATAAGTCCTTGGGGAAACGTAGGAGCAATCATTAATAAAGCAGAAATATATTGACTAGACACAGTAGCATCAATCGTTATTTTATTTTTAGCAATATCTTTTTTAGGAGGATGAATTTTTAATGGCGGAAATCCTTTTTTTTCAATATATTCAATATTAGCTCCTAATTCATTTAAAGCATCTACTAAAATTCCGATAGGACGTTCTTGCATTCTAGAAGAACCTGTAAGGATAGTGGTAATATTTTTAAAAGCTAAAAATGCCGTCATAAAACGAAAAGTTGTTCCTGCATGACCTGCATTTAAAGTTTCATTCTTACTGTTTAATAATTCAATTAATGTTTGGGTGTCTTTTGAAGTAGAAAGATTTTTAATATTAAAATGATCTTTGCATAAGGCACGAATAATTAATGCTCTATTGGAAATACTTTTAGAACCTGATAGCGTAATTTCTCCATTAATTATTTGATCTTCTTTATAAATTGAAATCGTTTTCATAAAAATAAAATTGAATTAGGGATGAATAATTTCCCATTCTTCAATATCTCCTTCAATAATATTAAACATAGGATGAATATCAAAAGAAATTATATTTTTAAATCTTTCATATTTTTGAATATCTCTCACTTTCAATTTATTTAATAAATGTATTCTTTCATATTCAACTTGTCCAGAAGTAACGTCTATTGTAGTTAGTTTAAAATTTGAATTAAATTTATCAGGATTAAAATTATAATTTCTACGAGTGGCTTCTTGATGAACTTCCATCAGATAGTGATGAATACCATCTAATGGAAGTTCTAATTTTTTGAATCTATTTAATTGAGGATGATTGGTATATCCTTTTGTTTTTCCTTCTAAAACATTTTTAGCTAATAGGGTTTCTCGCCAAAGAGCAACAAGTCCCTTCGCATCTAAATATTTAGGATGTATAGACCAAATTCTCATTAGATATGTAAAGCTCGATTACTTGTTGCTGCCAAAGCTGCTTCTTTTGTTGCTTCAGTGTAAGTAGGATGAGCATGGCTCATTCTAGCAATATCTTCTGCTGAACCTCTAAACTCCATTACTGCCACTGCTTCTGCTATCATATCTGCGGTACGAGGTCCTACCATGTGAACACCTAGAACTTCGTCTGTTTCTTTATGTGCTAAAATCTTAACCATACCTTCTGTATCCATACTTGCTCTAGCTCTACCTAGTGCTTTAAAAGGAAATTTACCTACTTTATAAGGAATTCCTTCTTCTTTTAATTGTTCTTCTGTTTTTCCAACAGCAGCTACTTCTGGCCAAGTATACACTACTCCAGGAATTAAATTATAATTGATATGAGGTTTTTGTCCTCCCATATATTCAGCAACAAAAACACCTTCTTCTTCAGCTTTATGAGCTAACATTGC
>JAHDII010000090.1 GCA_020630895.1 Saprospiraceae bacterium | reverse complement strand
TTTTATTTCACTTTTTGAAGAACCCGCAGTATCAATTTCTAAAGAAACCACTCCAAAAATTTGATGCAATATTTTTTGTTCAAAATTAATATTTTGAATTCTTTCAAAAGGTAAACTTAATTTTGTTCTATCAAGAATTCCTTCGTGAATATGAAAAGAATCATCATCTATAAAATAATAATATCTAAAATAAGATAAAATAGACATGATTAAAGTATAAGCTGCCGCAGATAATGCTGCAATTCCTATTACAGAATTAAAAATAGATTCATTATCTCTTTTCCCAATAAAAAAGAAAAAAACAATTGCCCAAGCTGCACTAATAAACCCTTTTAAAAAACGATAAATAAACATAAAAATAGCAACAGGAGATTGCCTTCGAGGAATAAAAAGACGTTCTATATTATTGTTCATTATCAGAAGTCTTTTCTTTTATAAATTGATTAATTTTTTGTGCATCCTCAAATAATAATCCTGGGATAACTAAATCACTTTGTCCTCCTCCTGCTGTAAAAATTTGTAATCTAGATAAATTAAAATTTCGTTCTATAGGTCCTTGATTAATTTCACTATGCTGTACCCTATTAAAAGGTAGAACAGTTGATTTTCTAAAAATTAATCCTGAACGATATAAAATATCTTGTTCTCTAAGTGCATAAGCTTTATGTTTAAATTCTAAAATATCTAGAATAGTTGTTATGAGTAAAATTGAAAATATTCCAATTAAAATTAAATAAAAAATCCAAGGAGTTTTAATAATATTATTCGTCCAATTAATAATAATAAAAATACTCATAACGATTACGCCATAAAACCAAGTATTAAGCAAACTAATAGGTAAATATTTTTTATGTAATGATGTCCATTCTACTTCTTCAACTTTGGGAAGTGAATGAATATCTATTTGATGATTGCTAAATAAATTTTCTTCCATATGATAAAAGTACAAAATTATTCAATTTCAATTTTTAAATGACTAATAACAATTTTAAATCCATCTGGATCTTCAATCATAATTCCATTTTTCTCCCAATACGAATTTACAGCTTTTATCGTTTTAATTTGGTTTTGATTTATATTTTTAATCATTCCATCATATTCATTTTTTGTTGTAGGATAAAAAACTAAAATATCATCTTCATCAAAAATATGATTTGCCTTGATATTGGATTGTGTAAATTCTAAATGCCAATCTTTATTTTTTTGACCTAAAAAAACACCATCATAATTATCATGATTTTCAAAAGAACCTAGTAATTCTAAATTCAATATCTGAGTATAAAATTCAACAATCGATTTTATATTATTGGTGTGTCGTGCTACTCTTAAAACCATACTACCATTTATTTACATAAAAAAAAGGCATCAATTTATTAAAATTGAATACCTTTTTATAACAAATAAAATTGCATATTGTTACTACACAATAGGCAAAAATTTAAACAAGATTTTATTTTGCAACTGTAGCATTAATAGTAAAACCTATATTATTTGCAATTAAATAATCTACAGGAACTCCCGCAGTACCTTCTGTATTATATGATAATCCCCAATCCGTTCTATTCACTGAAAAATCTTCTGATTTTACGCTTACTTCATTATCTGATACATTAATATTGGCATTAAAAGTAATACTTTTTGTTACACCTAAAATTGTAAGATTTCCTGTTACTTTTGAATTATATGTTCCTGTTGCAGCTTCTACATTGGTTAATTCAAATTTTGATGTCGGAAATTTTTCAATACTAAAAAAATCATTAGATAATAAATGTCCTTTTAATTTTTCTATTTGAGGATTTCCTTCAGGAAAATTTTCAACAGTTAAACTTGACATATCCATTAAAACAGTAGCATTTTTTATGCCTCCCTTATCTACTAAAAATGTAGCTTCTTTTAAAGAAACTTTTCCAAATCTTTTTTGTACTCCCCCTAGATGAGAAGCTCTCCAATTCACAAAACTTCCTTCTTTTATATTTTTAAAAGTAGTAGTAGTTTCTGATGTAGTAACCTTTACATCTTCAGGATTCTTTGTTTCTGCTTCTTTACCATTATTGGAACAAGAACTTGCAATGATTCCAATCATCAACATCAATAAAAAAATATTTTTCTTTAGCATAATTAAAATGATTTCAAAAATTAAATATTAGTAAAATAGGGAGCAAATATCTGAATAAAATGAATGAAAAATGTTAATCTAGTTTAATAAATGTTTAATCTTCAAAATTTTCAATCAATACGCCCATTTTTCCCATTTGAGCATCTCGCAGAGCTTTCATAATTTCAGTTTGTGAATTCATCACAAAAGGACCATAAGAAGAAACTTTTTCACCTATAGGTTCTCCAGATAAAACAATCCATCGTGTGTTTTTTGTTGCTGAAATTTGTATCAATTCTCCATCATTCTGAAACCAAACTAAATCTTTTTGCTGTACTTTTTTTCCATTAATTTCTAAACTCCCATCTAACAAATACATCAAGGTATTATAATGAGAAGGAATTTCTAATTCAAGAGTAGCATTATTTTTAATTTCTCCTCTAAGCAGAAGCATGGGAGAAAATGTTTTTGCTGGTCCTTGAATACCCTTGTATTCCCCTGCTACAACCTGTAGAGTATAATTTTCATTTTCTATACTAGGAGTATCTTCTTTAGAAAGGGGCAAATAATACGGCTGTTCCATTTTATATTGAGCTGGAGTATTCACCCAAAATTGAATAATTTCTTGTTCTCCTCCTTTTTCTGCCATTTCTTTACTCGGTCTTTCACTATGTATCACACCTCTCCCTGCATGCATCCATTGTGTACCTCCAGCGCTTACAATCTCATCATTTCCAAAACTATCTTGATGTCTTAAACTCCCTTTAAAAATAAAAGTTACAGGAGAAAATCCTCTATGTGGATGAGCTCCTATACCTACATCTCGTTGTTTTTGATTTCCTTTTAAAACATTTTCTGCATGATGTATTAATAAAAATGGATCCAATTGTCCCATACTTTTATTGGGTAAAGGTTGTTCCATAATATGCCCTCCCATATTTATTTTTTGAGAAGGTATAATTTGTTGTATAGATTTATGTTTCATAATTATTTTAATTTTTAAAGGATCAATCACTAGAAAATTATTCCTTTAATTTATTGGTAAACTCTTCAATATTTTTTTGAAGTTTTTCTAAATGTTCTTCGGTCATTATTCCATCTTTTAGATGATCATAAAAAGAAGGAAGACTAAAATGAGCCGCAACTTCTGCTCCTTGATAAGGCAAAGTATGAATTAAAAAATTCAAATGATTAGCACCTCCTTTAGCTCCTGGAGAAGTACTCATTAAAAATAAAGGTTTATTATTAAATACTTTTTTAGATCTTCTACTTAACCAATCTAAAATATTTTTTAAAAAAGCAGGAGTTCCTCCATTGTGTTCTGGTGATGCAATAATAAAACCATCATGTTCTCCTATCAGTTGAATTAATTTACTAATTAACTCAGGCGTTTGTACAGGATCATTATCCATATCAATCGAATAAATAGGAATATCCCAACTTCTAATATCTAAGACTTGTATTTCAACATCATTAATGAGTGTACTTGTAAACTCTATTAATTCATGATGTATAGATTTTGAATGATTGCTACCTGCAAAAGCAAGAATCTTTTTCATAATTTATATTGATTTTATAATATTAAAATAATAACACAAAATTGCTATTTATCTTTAAGAAGAAAAATAAGGTAGATTAATAAAATTTATTACCCTTCTTTTGATAATTGACTTCTAATATGGCTTAAAAATTCTTTAGTAATTCCTAAATAAGAAGCAATCATATATTGTGGAACTCCTTGAACAACTTCTGGATATTCTTCACAAAACAATAAATATCTTTCACGTGCTGGTAAAGAATAATTTTGAACAATTCTTTTAGACATTTTTGCATAAGCCTTTTGAATAATCAATCGAAAGAAACGTTCTATTTTAGGAACTTCATTATACAATTTTTCTAAATCCTCATATGATATTTGAATAACCTTAGTTTTTTCTAAACATTGGGTATTAAAATGAGCAGGACTTTGAGAGGTAAAACTGCCAATATCTCCAACCCACCAATGCTTAAGTCCAAATGTAATAATATGTTCATTTCCATTATCATCTAAATAAAAAGTCCTTACTTTTCCAGATTCAATATATGTTTGATATCTATAAATATCTCCTTCTTGTTGAATATATTGCCCTTTTAAATAACTCCTTTGTTGAAGTACAGATAAAACTTTAGTTTCTTCTTCTTTTGTTAGTTGGATATAACGGTTTAAATATTCTAAAAAAGTGTTCATCATTTATTTTTGTTTGAAAGAAGTTCACCTATTAATAACAAAATTATATCCATGAGGTTCAAATAATGATTTTTTAATAAAGGTTATCATGAATAATCTTTATTATTTTGAAGATAGGATATCTTTCTCTATTTTGGGCATATGAAAAAAATAAAGATCAATTCTATTTTAAAAAAATTCAATGTAAAGAATATTCAAAAAATTAAAAAATTAAAAGGGTATGAATCTTTTAATTTTTTAATTCAAACCCAACAACAAAAATATATTTTAAAAATCCATAATAATGAATATAAATATGTTCAAATATTAGAAGCAGAAAATGAAATTCTTAATCATTTGAATCAATCTTCTCTTTCTTTTGAAATTCCTTTTTCTTATCCAACATCTAAAGGGAAAAATATTATTGCTCTTAATGAAAATCAACAAATCAGATTATTGAGTTATATCGAAGGTTCTTTTTTAGCAGAAGTAAAACATTCTAAAAAATTATTACAATCATTCGGAAAATCATTAGCTGAATTAAATTCAAATCTCTCTACAATTAATAATCCTTTTATCGAGTCTAAAAATCATGATTGGGATAATAAAAATGCAATACGAAATAAAAATAAAACGAAGTGGATTAAAAATCCATCTCATAGAAGAATAGTAGAATATTTTTATATGAAATTTGAGGAAATAGTTTTACCTCAAATGCCTCAATTGAGAAAAAGTATTATACATGGAGATGCTAATGATTGGAATGTTTTAGTTGAAGGAGATAAAATTAAAGGATTTATTGATTTTGGAGATATTTGTTATTCTCCATTAATTAATGATCTAGCTATCGGAATTGCTTATTTATTATTTGATAAAAAAGATCCATTAAAGACGGCTAAAATCATTGTTCAAGCATATCATAAAGTATTCGCTCTTGAAGAAAAAGAATTAGAATTATTATATTATTTAATTGCGATTAGATTATGTGTAAGTGTTTCTAATTCTACTTATGATTATATACAAAATCCAGAGAATGAATATATCATTGTCAGCCAAGCTTCTATTTGGAAAGTATTACAAAAATGGATACAAATTAACCCGCTAAAAGCAGAAACAGAATTTAAAAAAGTATGCAGATATACTACTTCATATCCTAATACAATTGAAAATAATTTGAATCAAAGAAAAAAACATTTCAGTTCATCATTATCGCTAAGTTATCAACAACCCATTCAAATGAAGGGTGCAGGGCTTCAATATATGTATGCCGCAGATGGAAAAACCTATTTAGATGCTTATAACAATATTCCAATTGTAGGACATTGTCATCCAAGAGTTGTAAAAGCAGGGCAACAAAAAATGGCAGAACTCAATACAAACACACGTTATTTATATGATATTTTGTATGAATATTCTGAAAAATTACTCAGCAAATTTCCTAAAAAATTAAATAAAGTTTTTTTCGTAAATTCTGGCTCAGCAGCGAGTGATTTAGCTATTCGTTTAGCTAAAAATCATACAAAAAATGAAAAAATAGTTGTTCTTGAAAATGCTTATCATGGCAATACAAATCTAGGAATAGAAATAAGCTCATATAAATATAAAGGAAAAGGAGGGCAAGGAATTTCTAAAAATATTATTGAAATTCCTATGCCTGATTCATTAAGGGGAAAATATAAAAATGAAGGGAAAAATAAAGGAAATTTATATGCTAAAGATGCGATTAAAACAATAAAAAAGAATCATTCAAATATAGCAGCTTTTATTGCAGAACCTATTTTGGGTTGTGGAGGACAAATGGTTTTACCTCAAAATTATCTTCAAAATATCTTTCAATATATAAGAAGCAAAGGAGGTTTGTGTATTATTGATGAAGTACAAGTAGGATTTGGACGAGTAGGAACACATTTTTGGGGATTTGAACAACATGGGGTAATTCCAGATATTGTAATTTTAGGAAAACCTATAGGAAATGGACATCCAATGGGAGCCGTTGTTTGTACCGAAGAAGTTGCAGAATCTTTTAATAATGGAATGGAATTTTTTAGTTCTTTTGGAGGAAACCCTGTGAGTTGTGCAATTGGTTTAGAAGTATTAAAAGTAATAGAAGAAGAAAAATTACAAAGCCATTCTTTAGAAGTAGGAAATTATATAATGAATGAGCTTAAAAATTTTAAAAATGAATTTTCTATTATTGGAGATGTAAGAGGTTCTGGATTATTTTGGGGGTTGGAATTGGTTGAAAATAAATCTACATTAGTTCCAGCTACTTTACAAGCACAAACCCTTAAAAATTATTTGAAAGAAGAACAAATATTAATAGGTACAGACGGTCCTTACAATAATGTAATTAAAAGCAAACCTCCACTTTGTTTTAATCACGAAAATGCAGATTTGCTTTTAACAAATATACATCAATGGCTGAAGAAAAATACCTAAGCTTAAAATTGAAATGTATAATTCGCTTTCAATTCCATATACACATTTCTTACCGTAACATCTGCTAACTGATATTCAGAACTAAAGATAGAACGCAAGCCAGAAGAAAGTCTTAATTCACATTCTATTTGTTTATATACTTTATAGTTCACACCTAAGCTCATTCCATAGTCCCATTTATTAATAAAAGGACTTTCATCACTATACTCATCTGCTACAGTATCAAAATTATCACCAACAACCCCTGTAGCCCAAACTTCATGATTTCCTCTAAGAAGTAAAGCAGCATATCCTCCACCATGAAGACTGAATCTTGGGTTGAAATAATAATATACTAAAATAGGAGATTCTAAATAAGTATTATTAAAATTCCCTCTTACATTGCCATTAAAATAAGTATCTATAATTGCAGTAACAGTAGAACCATCTGGAAGAGCAATATCTTGATGATAAGTATAATCTTGATCATAAACTGGAGTTTCATAAGAAGCTTTTTTAGCATTATAAGCTAAGCCCCATTGAAAAGCTACAGCATTATTAAAAAAGTATTTTGCAAAAACTCCAGTATGAAGTCCTATTCCTAATTTTCCTTTAGCTCCTTCTTCCGCTGGACCAATCGGAGAACCTGTAATAATTCCTAATTCACTACCAAAAACAAAATTTGATTTTTTAGGTGTTTGTTCTTCTTGTGCGAAGGAATAAGAAGAGATAAACATTAAAAATGCTAATATTAGAGTAAAATTTTTCTTTTTCATAATTCATTATTTTAGCAATCAATACTATATAAATTAAGGGAAATTCAAATTTTGCAAGGCTAAGATACAAAAAAAGCATGTTTAGAATGTTAAAATTCTAAACATGCCTCAATAATTAATTGGTGAAAAATGCAAATTATTCTTTGATAAAAGAACCTGTAGCTAAAGCACTCGTTGTTTTTTCATCATAAATTACATAACGATACATTGCTGATGTCCAATTATCTATGTTTAAATCATAAGAATTTCCACTAAAAGATTGAGAAAAAATTGCTTTCCCATCTAAAGAAAACACTCTTAATAATCCATTTTGTACTTCTTTATTCAAATCAAAACGAATAGAACCTGTAATACTAGGATTAGGAGATACTACTGCTGAAATTTCACTCATTAATGGTTGACTAATTCCTGTAAGGCAATAGTATAATTCAACATCATCTATATATAAAGTATTGCCAACTTGACCTTCGAAAAAATCTCCTGCTGCACTAGAAGCAAAAACAATAGAAATAGAATCAGGATCTAATGATGACCAATAATCAAAAGGAATGTCTAACTCAACCCAATCTGTTGGATCATAAACAACAGCGTATGCTTCTGCTATAGTATCTTTCATATTTGTAGTTGTATTCCATTTAGTAAGATAAGTATATAACTCCGCAGAATCACCATTGACAGGTTCGTATTTATACCAAACCCTAAAATTATCAGGGCGTAAAGTAAAAGGTTTTCCAAATTTTACACTTTCTTGTGGATTAGCCTGATTAGGTTCAAATACACCCGAAAAAACAGTAGCAGAACTTGTTAAACCAAACCAGTTTGATGTTGTTAATTTTGCAGAATAAGTACCTGTATGAGCATCTGTAGATTTAGTAACATTAGGATTTAAAATCAAAGGCAATAAATCTACTGTTCTATTGGCAGTATCCCAAAAATCTCCAGCAGGATCTTCATAATTTCCTTCATCAACCCAATTTTCCATTCCTGCATTATCAACAGCAATAGGTTCTTCTGAATCACATTGAGCAGAAATTGTAGTCATAGAAAGAATACTTAATATCACTAAAATTGTAAAAATGTAAACGTTTTTCATAAAAAATAGATTTTAATTGAAAAGCAAAACTAGTCATTTATTATAATTCAACATTTTTAGAACTGTTAAAAAAAATAAAAATGCCTTTTTGACAAATAAAAAAACAAAAATCTGACAATTTATCTTAAATTAAGAATATATATATATTTGGTCAATGATTTGATGATAATTCAAGATAAACAACTATTTTCACGTTATTAAAAATTGATATATTATAAATATGACATTTGATATTTTTACAAATAAAGCCCATGATAGTATAAGACAAGGGCAAGCTATAGCTAAAGCTAATGAACAACAAGAAGTTTCTTTAGCTCATATTATTAAAGGTATTATGGAAGTAGATGAACACGTTGCAGAATTTTTATTTAAAAAATGCGATATTGACATGAATCATCTAGTAGGAGAATTAGATACTATTATTCAAAAAACGCCAAAAGTATCTGGTGATGATACCAAGCAGTTTTTAAGCAAGGATGCTAATAAAGCTATGGCAAAAGCTAAAACATTAATGAAAAGATGGGGAGACGAATTTATCTCTATTGATATAATGTTACTAGGTATTATTAATGGAACAAGTCCTACAGCTAAAGCATTAAAAACTTTAGGAGCTACAAATAAAAAAATGGAAGAAGCTATAAAAGAGCTTCGCAAAGGAAGAAGAATTACAGATCAAGGAGCAGATAATCAATATAATGCTTTAAAAAAGTATGCCGTTAATTTAACAGGAAGAGCAGCAGAAGGAAAATTAGATCCTATTATTGGAAGAGATGAAGAAATTCGTAGAATACTTCATATTCTTTCAAGAAGAAAGAAAAATAATCCTTTAGTGATTGGAGAAGCAGGAGTTGGAAAAACAGCTATTGTTGAAGGAATTGCTTGGCGTATTGTCAATCAAGATGTACCTGAAAACTTAAAGAGTAAACAAATATTTACTTTAGACATGGCAGGTTTAATTGCAGGAGCAAAATATAAGGGAGAATTTGAAGAGCGGTTAAAAGGAGTCATTAAAGAAGTAACAAATTCTAATGGAGAAATTATTTTATTTATTGATGAAATTCATACTTTAATTGGTGCAGGAGGAGGAAATGGTGCTATGGATGCCGCAAATATTTTAAAACCTGCTTTAGCTAGAGGAGAATTAAGAACAATAGGAGCTACAACATTAGATGAATATCAAAAATATTTTGAAAAAGATAAAGCACTTGTTCGTCGTTTCCAAACAGTAGTAGTCAATGAACCGAGTGTAGAAGATACCATTTCTATATTAAGAGGATTACAAGAAAGGTATGAGGTATATCATAAAATTGAATTATTAGATGAAGCTTTAGTTGCGGCAGCAGAATTATCTCATCGCTATATTTCTGATAGACATTTACCTGATAAAGCTATTGATCTTATTGATGAGGCAGCTGCTAAATTACGTTTAGAATTAGATTCAGTTCCAGATGAAATTGATGAATTAAGTCGTAAAATTCGTCAGATTGAAATAGAAAGAGAATTCATTAAAAGAGAAAAAAATCAAGAAAAGAAATTAAAATCTTTAAATGAGCAAATCTCTAATATGCAAGGAGAGTTAGATAATCTTACTGCTAGATGGAAAAATGAAAAAGAAATTGTAGAAAGAATTCAAACAGCAAAAGAAAAAATTGAAAATTTTGAAATTGAAGCAGATAAATTAGAAAGAGAAAGTAATTTTGAAAAAGTAGCAGAGTTGCGTTATGGCAAAATAAAAGAACAAGAAAAAATTCTTCAAGCAGCAGAAAAAGAACTTCATCAATTATCAGAAGAAAATCGTTTTACTAATGAACAAGTTACTTCAAATGATATTGCTGAAGTAGTCGCTCGTTGGACGGGCATTCCTGTGGCTAAAATGATGCAAAGTGAAAAAGATAAATTACTTCGTTTAGAGGAAGAAATTGGAAAACGATTAATAGGGCAAGAAAAGGCAGTTACTGCTGTTTCAGATGCTGTAAGACGTTCTAGAGCAGGCTTGCAAGATGGTAATCGTCCCATTGGTTCTTTTATTTTCTTAGGTCCTACAGGAGTTGGAAAAACAGAGTTGGCAAAAGCATTAGCCGAAGTTTTATTTGATGATGAAAATGCAATTACTCGTATTGATATGAGTGAATTTCAAGAACGCCATTCTGTAAGTCGATTGGTAGGAGCTCCTCCAGGATATGTAGGTTATGATGAAGGAGGACAGTTGACAGAAGCAGTAAGAAGAAAACCTTATTCTATTGTTCTTTTAGATGAAATTGAAAAAGCACATCCAGATACATTCAATATATTATTGCAAGTTTTAGATGATGGTCGTTTAACGGATAATAAAGGACGTGTAGCAGATTTTAAAAACACAATTATTATCATGACATCTAACATGGGAGCAGGTATCATTTTGGATAACTTTGAAGATCTAGAAGAAATGAAAGATAAACAAGATGAAATTATCAAAGCTACCGAAGATGAAGTATTTGAATTATTAAAAGATGAATTACGTCCTGAATTTTTGAATCGTATTGATGAAAAAATAATGTTTAGACCTTTAAGTCGTGAAGAAATCAAAAAGATTTTAGGTTTAATGTTTAAAAAAGTCATCAAAATGATGGCTAAACAAGATATGAATATTGAATTATCAGAAAAGGCAAAAGATTATTTAGGTGATTTAGGTTATGATCCTCAGTTTGGTGCAAGACCGATGAAACGAGTATTACAAAAAGAAGTCATTAATGAATTATCTAAACATGTTCTTTCAGGAAAATTTGGTGCAGGAGATCATATTTTAGTAGATGCTGATAAAAAAGGTCTAATTTTTGTAGAGAAATCAGATAAAAACAAACAAAAGAACACAAAGTAAAATATAACAAAACTCTACAGAAATATACTAATATTTTTTAAAAGTATAATTACTGTCAATATATAGGTATAAAAGTCTATTATTGACAGTAATTATATATTGTAATATATATTCGTATAATTATTTTTTAATTAAAATCTCGACCTGTGATCCATCTGCTAAAGTCCTATTGTTTAGTCCTTATTTTTATTCTTTGTTCTTTAAATATAAATGCACAAAACAATCCTATTTGGAAAAATATTAAAGAATCAGATATTAATCTTAGAGGATCAAGACATATCGTTCCTCAAAAATATCGAACCATTCAATTAGATTTAGAACAATGGAAAACACTGTT
>JAHDII010000089.1:7039-11809 GCA_020630895.1 Saprospiraceae bacterium | reverse complement strand
TTGATTTTAATTTTTCAATTTTATAGACAAAATAAAATGAATTTCGTTGTCAAAGATTAGGATTTTAACGATAAATAATTTCTTTTTTTAGACCAAATTCTAAAATTAGTCCACCGATAATGATGAAAATAATCTATACTCTCTTTATCTTAAAAAAACTTTCTACCTTAGCTTTTTTTCTGAGATGAAGAAATAGATGTATGCAGCTTTTTTTTACAGATAATATTCAAGGCAATAATGCCATTCTCAATGAGGAAGAAACTCGTCATTGTGCTAAAGTACTTAGAAAAAAAGTAGGTGATATCATTCATTTTATTGATGGGAAAGGAGGTTTTTATAAAGGTGAGATTACAGATTTAAACAAAAAAGATTGTAGAATACATATCTTACATCACGAGCAAACCGAAGCTAAAAATTTTTCTATTCATATAGCTATAGCTCCTACAAAAAATATTTCTAGAACAGAATGGTTTATTGAAAAATGTACTGAAATAGGAATTGATGAAATTACTTTTCTACATTGTGAACATTCTGAAAGAAATCGTTTGCGTTTGGATAGATTACAAAAAGTAGCTTTATCTGCTACAAAACAATCTTTAAAAGCATTTCTTCCACAACTGAATGATTTGATTTCTTTTAAAGATTTTATTCATAAAATAGCAGATAATTCTGATTATAAATATATTTGTTGGGTTTCTGAACAAAATTTGCATTTACTCAAAAACGAAATTCAAGGAAAAGACGTTATTATTTTGATTGGTCCTGAAGGGGACTTTTCTAAAAAAGAAATAGAATTAGCTCAAAACAATGGCTTTTCTTCTGTTAGTTTAGGCAAAAGTAGGTTGAGAACAGAAACAGCAGGAGTCGTGGCATGTCATTTGATTCATGTTTTAAATGAATTGTAAATTAATCTTTATGAATAAAATATTTTATGCTCTTCTAATAGGAATCATTTTTTGTGGTGTAACTGCTTTTAAAACAGCAGAAGAACCTTCTTTAAAATTAGCTTTACTTAAATATCAAGGAGGAGGAGATTGGTATGCGAATCCAACAGCATTACCTAATTTAGCTTCTTTTTGTAATACTGAATTAAGTACCAATTTCGATAAAGAATACGAAACTGTTGAAGTAGCCAATGCCAATATTTTTAATTTCCCTTTTATTCATATGACAGGGCATGGAAATGTTGTTTTTTCTGATGCAGAAGCTGAAAATTTAAGGATGTATTTACTAGCTGGAGGTTTTCTTCATATAGATGATAATTATGGTATGGATCCTTTTGTTCGTCCTGCTATGAAAAAAGTTTTTCCTGAATTAGAGTTTGTAGAATTACCTTTTGACCATGAAATTTATCATCAAAAATTCAAATTTAATAATGGCTTACCCAAAATTCATAAACATGATGATAAAGCTCCTCAAGGTTTTGGATTGATCCACGAAGGACGTTTGGTTTGTTTTTATAGTTATGAATCTGATTTAGGTGATGGATGGGAAGATGCTGAAGTTCATAATGATCCTGCTGATTTAAGAAAAAAAGCGTTACAAATGGGATCTAATATTATTCAATTTGCTTTTGGTCAATAGAAAATACTTCCATTTCTTATTCTTTTTTTATTTCAAAATATTTATCTTTATTTTGAAATAAAATCAAACAAAATGAAAAATGTAATTTTAGCCATTGTATTAATCCCAACTTTATTTTTATTTTCTTGTAAATCTTCTCAAACAGCTCTACTCAGTTCTATCGATCATACTTCTTTTAGTAAAATAGAATCAGGGAGTAATGTTAAATTAAAAAAAGGAGTTTATCATCTAGAATCTCGGCTAGAAATTAATAGTAAAGAAAATATTACTATTGATGGTAATGGTTCTACTTTTATTATGAAATCATTATCGGATGATGTTATTTCTATTCAAGATTCTAAAAATATTACACTTAAAAATTTTACAGCTACACATATTGAACCAGATGGTCCTGTGGGATGTACAGGAAATGTAATTCTAATAAGTAAAGGTTCTAATATCTTAATTGAAAAATGTGAATTGAACGGTAGTGGAATTGTAGGTGTTTCAGCTTATGAAACAGAAAATCTAAAAATTAAAGATAATTACATTCATAAAAATAGCCAATATGGAATTATTTATCAAGGTCCTTCTGTAGAAATTACAGGAAATACTTTTGAAAATAATGCCAATGGAAATCTTTATTTTTCTTATAACAATTTGAATTGGCCTCCTCAGGATTTAATTAATTCAGATACTAATAAAGAGGGTTTAAAAATGTCTGGTAATATTTATAAATAAAAAAAGAACTTTTAAACAAATTCCATTTTAATAAAGATGAGTCATCCCGAGTTTTAGTTATTAAAATTCGGGATGTTTTTTATACGCTTCTCTTACTATTAATTTCATAATTGAGCCGTGTTTCTTCATTTTTTCTAACGAAGTTTATTCTCTATCCTAATGAAAAAGAAAAATTTTAAAATTCGCAATGGCTCATGTTTAATTCAATACAAACAATAAAACAATGGTAATAATTGCAGGTAAGGCTTGAACATAAAATATTTTTTTATCAGCTGTAATTGCACCATAAGCTCCTGCAATTGCTACACAACAAAGAAAAAACAACATAATATTTCTAGACCAAAACATATCTGAAATTAATAAAGACCAAATCAATCCTGCGGCTAAGAAACCATTGTATAACCCTTGATTCGCTGCTAAAGCTTTTGTTTTAGGAAATAATTCTTTTGGAAAATTTTTAAATACTTTTCTTCCTCGAGTTTCCCAAGCAAACATTTCAAACCATAAAATATAAATATGGAGTAATGCGATAATTCCGACTAGTATTTGAATAATAATATTCATTAGATTTATTTTTTATAATGACATTCTTTAGCATAAATAGCTGCTCCTATAATTCCTGCATTATTGCGAAAATGTGCGACTTCAATAGGCGTTTTTATCGTTAAATGTTCTTTAAATTTATCAAACTTTTTACTAATTCCTCCTCCCAAAATAATATATTCTGGAGTAATAATGGTATTCAAATAATTCAAAAATATATCGAATCTTTTTGCCCATTCTTCTAATTTTAAATCCTCTCTTTTTCTAGCAGAATCAGCAGCAAAAGCTTCTACTATTTTTCCATCAGTATGATACATTCTTCCCAATTCAAAATTAGGAATTAATTGACCATCAT
Organism: Saprospiraceae bacterium; assembly: GCA_020630895.1. Classification (GTDB taxonomy): domain Bacteria; phylum Bacteroidota; class Bacteroidia; order Chitinophagales; family Saprospiraceae; genus JAHDCE01. Next base: position 8,607 of record JAHDII010000089.1, on the reverse strand, counting down.
AAAATACCCCAGAACCTATTCCAGTTCCTATAGTTACCATCGCCACTTTCCCTTTTAAATTCTTTCCTTTACCCAATTGCATTTCTGCAACACCTGCCAAATCAGCATCATTAGCAATATAAAAAGGTAAACCACCACATACTTTTGAAAAAGTTTGATCTATTTTTACATTGATCCACTTAGGACTTAAATTTCCTGCTGTAATCGCTTTACCATTAATAACAACAGCAGGAAAAGTACAACCTACACATTCTTTCCATTTAAAATGAGAAACGATTTCTTTTATAGTTTCCTTCATCAACTTAGGTGAGGCAGGTCTAGGAGTAGGAATTCTAAACCGTTCAGAAATTAGTTCTCCTGTTGTAGTATTTATTATAGCTCCTTTCATACCTGAGCCTCCTATATCAATTCCTAATATTTCCATCTATAATGTATATTTTAAACAACTTTATTGTTTATTTTTATTTAGGCTTAAAAAATCTTTAAAACAAATGTAATAAACTTCAATTAAGATTGTGTTCTATTCCTATGTTTATTGATTATCTTTGTATAAAATCATCAAAAAAAATAAAAAGATGAAAATAAAATTACTCCTATTCTTTCTTTTGGCTAATATAGCTATAGCTCATACTCAATGTCCTGAACAATCCCCTTTTACATCAGGTTCAAATCATGGACTTTGTCAAAATGCATTAAATGTAAATCCTTATATCCAAACTTGTCAAACAGTTTGTCTAAGTAATGTTGGTGCAGGAAGTAGTAACCAAGCAAATTCTTCTTGTTTAGGGGGAAGTACTGCAAATGATCTTTTTTTAGTCGCCCCTAATCCTTTTAATGCCATTCCAGGCTATGATGGTTCTTTAGCTTTTCGATGGGTAGATTGGCCCAATAAAGATAATGGAGCATTACCTCCTTATTTAGCTGTTCATGCAGAGGTAGAAGCTTCTTTTCTAGGAACTACTGCTCAATCTATAGATTGTACAGATGGTTTTGCTTCTGAAAATGCTTTTTGTGTAGATCCTACTGTTGGAAATCAATTTTTTGCTTTAGAAAATACGCTTCCTACCACTCAACAATTAGATCCTATTGTAGATGCCCAAGCAGGTATTAATGTAGATGTTGATGATGTTGCCTACTATTTACATTTAACCACTTCTGATGGAGGAACTGGAGATATATGTTTTGAAATGAGTCCATATAAATCGGGTTATATTTGTGGAGATGCTAAAGATATTGTTCTCACAGGAAGTAATAGCCAAGTTACAGGTAATATTTCTGATTGTTTGTGTGAAACGGCTCTTTATGGAGGTCTTGGAAATCCTAAAATTAATTTAGCTACTGCTTGTGGCTCTGAATCTGAAGCATCAGCATGGTACAAAATTGATGCTCCTTTTGGTTGTAATTCTATTACAGTTGATATGACTTCTTGGGGAGGTACTGGAGATTATAATATTTCATTAGTTTCTAATGTAGATTGCCCCGGAAGTAATGATAGTAATCCTATTACTGGAGCTCCTATTTATATTCCTGGAGAAGAACCTTCGATGCCTATTACAATAGAAGCATCT
>JAHDII010000089.1:0-7029 GCA_020630895.1 Saprospiraceae bacterium | reverse complement strand
TGTGGACAATCCTTATCTACTTTGTGTAGTCCTATATCTGCTGGAGAATATTATATTGTTATTTCTGGAACAGTAGATCGTCCCACATTTTCTATTGATGTAACCATTGATGATGTGGCTACTACTGCTGGAAGTGCTACTTCAACTTTTAATAATCAAGATGTTTGTTCAGAAGCAATGATTCAAGTGAATGCTAATGCTTTTGTCCTTCCAGGAAATGCCTCTTGTGGGCAAGATATTGCTTGGTTTTATAGTACAAATAGTACTTTTAATCCTTATAATAATGAAGGAACTTATGCCGCATCAGGAACCACAAATGTTGATATTCCTCTTCCTGCAAATACTACTTGTAGTTCTCTAACTTATTTTATAAAAGGTATTGTTTCGGATGATGGAATATCCGCTGTTGCAGGTTGTCAAAATACTACAAATTCTATTATTGTAAATGTTTTTCCAGAAATAGGTTTACCTACTATTGTTAATGATCCTTGTATTATTCAAGTAGCCGCAAGGTGTCCTAATTTTACAGTTAATGGTAATCCAAGTTCAGATACTTATTTAGCTACTTTTGCAGATGATGGTTTAAACCAAAGTTTTGTGATTTCTAATGGTTTAGCTGCTTGTAATGAAACCTTTACTGAAACGATTTCATGTTCTGGTAATTGTACACAACCTACAGCTACAGGTAGCGTAATTTGTGATCCCAACGATCCTTTTAATTTTTATGTAGAAATTAATTTCACACCAGGTTCTGCCAATTCTTATTCTATAATAGGAAGTGATGGAAGTGCTTTATTAGTCAATAGTATAGGTACTTATACCGCAGGTCCTTTTAGTAATGACAATGCTGTAATCATTAGTATTGAAAATACAGAAGATCCTAATTGTAATTTACCTTTAGGAAGTTTTGTAGATAATTGCAATCCCGAAACTTGTCCTAATTTAACTTCTGCTTTGGCTCCTTCTTCTGGAGATGCCTGTGTAGGAGAACAAGTTTTGCTTCAAGCAACTGTAGATCAAGGAGTGTTAAATGTTGATTATTCGGCTCAATGGTTTTTAAATGGTAGCCCTATCTTAAATGCAAATACTCTAAACTATTTACATACCTTTTCAACGCTTCAAGGTTGTAGTTCTGAATTTCAAGTATTTTCTGTAGAAATTACTTGTTTAAATCCAGATGCTGCGGCTTCAACAAGTTCAAGTATGACTTTAGGAACAGGAGGTTTTAATGTATATCCTATTCCTCAATTAGGCGTTGATTTTTATCCCGATCCTCAAAATTGTATTGTGGCTCCTATTGATAATTGTGGAGGTTTAAATATCTCTTATAGCCCTACAATGGATCTCATTCCAGGTAATCCTAATGCTACAATTACCTATACAGCATCTATTCCTGGAGCTCCAGCAGGTTGTGAAACAACTGGAACTTATCAAGTACAATGTCCTGATAATTGTGGTGATAATGTAGGCAATTTAATTTATCCAGCCAATAATGTAATTTGTCATGGAGAATCTTTTAATTTAGAATTGACAGGTACCAGTTTAGAAGATTATCATTCTTTGGGTTATGCTGTAACTACCACAAACCCTTTTAATGATTTAGAAGGTGCTGTAAATACTGCTGTATTAAATGGTGATGTAGTTGGTCCTTATGCAGCAGGAGATATTCCTACTTTTACTAATGGTATAGAATATACTAATGGAACTTATTATTTTATTCCTTTTTCTAGCCTAGATATTAATTCTGGTACTGTAGTTTGGACTACTTCTGGTTCTTTTAGTGTTTCTGCTCCTTTCCAAGGAGGAAGTGCTTCTTTTACTATTCCTCAATTACCTTATTGTCCTGGAGTCACTGAATATTCTATGAATATTGTTATTGATCAAACACAAAATGAATCTAATCTAAATGCAATAGATGGTATGAATAGTCCTATTTGGAATGGACCAGGAGGTTCTACTGATTTTTATAATAATACTGTTGTTTATACTAATGATCCTAGTAATACTAATCATACTATTAATGCTTCAGGTAATTTCTTTTGGGGCTCTAATATTAATTATACTGTAACAGCAACATATAACGTTAATAATAGTTTTCCTACTTTATGTCCTTCCTGTACTGATATTTCATCTGCTTTTATTTATGAATTACTTCCTGAAGTTATTTTAACTCCTAGTGTTCAACCTATTGTTTGCGAAAATAGTCTATTTGATTTAACGACTATTAATCCTAGTGCTAATATAAATGGAACTTATAATTGGTATGATAATGATCCTGCTATGGGAGGACCCCTATTATCTAATACTGAAGTTCTTATTCCGAGTGGCGGTGCAACATATTGGGTGGAGTTTTTAGCTGATGCAGATGCTACTTGTACTGAAGTTTTAAGTGTTTCTATTACAACTACAGCTTCCCCTATTTTAACAACACCCCCTACTCCTTCACCTATTTGTTCTGGAGATATTGTAGATTTAACAGTCATGAATAATAGTATATCTGGAGGACAAGCTGGAAATATTGTTTGGTTTAGAGGAAATCCAGAAACAGATCCTTTTGCGGTACAACTAACAGATGCTATTGCAGCGAATCAAACACCAACTGATGGAACGACTTATTTTGCTGTATTTACAGATGCAGGAACAGGTTGCTCTAGTCAAGTAAGTGTAACCTATAGTGTATTACCTTTACCAACAATGACGCCCCCTGTAGTCAACCCTTCTGTTTGTATAGGAGATTCTTATGATTTATCAATACTAGAAAATTCTTTAACCACAAATACAGGAACATTTGCTTGGTATGAAGGGAATCCCAATGCTGGAGGAGTTTTATTAACGAATACTTCTGTTTCTCCTAATAATTCTACAACATATTGTGCTGTATTTACAGATGGAACAAGTAATTGTCAAAATACAGTTTGTATTTCTTTAGATGTAAATCCTTTACCTGTCTTAAATACGATTCCTCCTCAAGGACCATTGTGTCAAGGAGATGAATTTGAATTGACGACTATTAATTCATTATTTACAACAACAGCAGGAACATTTACATGGTATGAAGGAAATCCTAATACTGGAGGGACTTTAATTAATAATACTTTAATTGTTCCTAGTGCTACTATTGTATATTATGTATTATTTACAGAAACGCTTACAGGTTGTCAGAATACTTCTTTTGTAACATTTTTAATAGAAGCTACTCCTTCATTAATACCTCCTAATTCTATAGAAATTTGTGCAGGAGAGAGCATAGATTTAACCACTTTAGAAAGTGGAATTACTGCTAATAATGGTAGTTTTGAATGGTATGAAGGAGATCCAACCATGGGAGGAACTTTAGTGACTGATCCTAATAATGTAAATCCTAATATGAATACAACGTATCATGTTGTTTTTACCACGAATACCAATTGTAGTAGTTCAACTTTTGTAAATGTTACCGTTCATTCTTTACCTATTTTAAATATGGTAGGAAATCAGGGTGTTTGTGAAGGAGGAATTTTTGATTTAAGTAGTTTACATTCTAGTTTAACTACTGAAAATGGAACTTTTGATTGGTATAGTAATGGAACGTTGTTAACGAATCTTTCTATTACTCCGAGTGGTCAAGAGCAATACGATGTTATTTTTACAGATGCCAATGGCTGTACTGCATCTTCTTCTGTAAGTGTTGAGGAATATGTTGCGGTTACTGGAGCTACTGCGATGTATGACTGTACTATAAATCAATTAGTTGTTGATATTTCAAATGCGAGTGGTGGTTCCGGAATGGGCTATGTAGTCGCTAATAATTCTCCTAATCAAGATGGAGAAACATTAGCTAATGGAAGTAATTGGACTATTATTATTGTAGATGATGCTGGTTGCGAACAAGTAGCTATTACAGGTACTGTTAATTGTATTGAGTGTAATGCAGGAGTTGCATCGACTACTGATCCTACTACTTTATGCTGCGAAGATATGCTTCAAGTCAATTTAAGCAATGAGGCTCTTAGTGCTGGAAATATTATTGCTTATGGTATCACTAATGCTGCTGATGGTCCTATTACGAATGAAGCTGATTTGTCTAATGCTATTATAGTGGAAGAAGCTGATGCTAATAATGGTTTTAGTTTTACTCATGATTGTACTTTAAATCCTGGAGACTATTATATTACTCCTTTTATTTCTGAAGAGCCAGATGGTATTACAGAACTAATGTACGATACATTAAATGGTTGTACTCCTAATGGAGAATTTTGTCCTATTATTAATGGTACAGGTTGGATTTTAGATCCTTTAATTATTCATTTTCCAGATGGTAGTTTTTTAAATGTAAATGATGACCAAGCATTTGGCTTACCTATCACTCCTGAATTATTAGATGCTTTTGGAGGGATTCCTTGCTTGACTTTAACGGATTTATATTCTGGTGATCCTAATGGTGTTTGGTGGTTTGAAATTAATAATGTAGGAACAGGAGATTTAGAATTTTCTACTCCAGCTTTTGATGTTGTTGTTGATGGTTCTACTTGTACTGCATTAAATGGTGTTGATCAAGTTGTAACAGTAGATCCTATTAATGGGACTGTTATTGGAGGGACTACAGATTCAATTGGTTTTGAACTTCCTCCTGCTACTTCATTTCCTAGTATAGATTTTACTTGTGAAGATTATGCTGATCCTATTTTAATTACATTAAATGATGTAACAAGTAGTATGGATTGTTGGGGAACAGCTCATGAAGATATACAAGAAAATATTTCTTCATTTTCAGTATATCCCAATCCAAGTAATCATTTATTTAATATAGAATTAGAACTTAGAACATCAGCAAAGATTCAATTGATAATTACTGATATTTTAGGAAAAGAAATAAAGGCTGAAACACATTCTTTAAGTTCAGGAACATTTATTCACTCTATTGATTTAGAAAACTATTCTTCTGGAATTTATTTATTATCTATTCAATCGGAACAACAAATTATTAGTAAGAAATTAATAAAAAAATAAATAAAAAGTATAAAAAAAAGCTGCTTGAATGAGCAGCTTTTTTTTATATACTTTTAGGTAAAGAAAATCTAAATGAAGTTCCTGAAGAATCTGTAACCACATCAATCGTTCCTTGATGATATTTAATTATCCTTTTACAAATTACTAACCGGAGGCAATTCATACTTTTTTCAAACTCATCCTCTTCAGAAGGCTTTAATTCAAGTAAATGTAACATTTTTTTTAAAATATTTTCTGAAATGATATTTCCCATGCTTTTAAGAGTATAATGAATATAACGTTTTTTAGCTATACTTGAAATCTCTATTGATAAAGAATTTCCATGGGTTAGGAACTCTTTAAATGTTAATATACAATACAGAAACATTTTTTTTATTTGTTGAAAATCACCATAAACATTATTAATATTTTTTTGTATTAATTTAAGATTTGGAATGATACCTTCCAACTTGTTATTAATTATTAAAAGCATATCACTAATAGCTATATTCTGATATTTTTCTTTAGAACACTCTAACTTAGAATATTCTAATAAACTATCCATGAAATTTTCCATAGATAATGTTTCTGTTAATGCGGATTGAAAATATTTTTCAGACGAATTTAATAAATTATGATTTGATTTATCAAATAATTGTAAATAAGTTTTAATTGTACGTAATGGCTCTTTTAAATCATGAGAAACTGCATAAGAAAAACTTCTCAGATAATCATTAGATTGGTGTAATAATTGAATCGTTTGATTTAATTTTTCTGTTTTATGATTTACTGTTTTTTCTAAATTTACTTGATGTTTTTTTAATTTTTCTTCGATTCGTATTTGATTGATTTTAGTAGCAGACATTGCTGCAATAGTTTTTAATAATTGCAAATGCTCTTTTGTATAAAAATTAGGGTCACTATGTTCAGAATCTATCACTCCAAGCAATTCATTTTCATAAATAATAGGTACTGCTATTTCAGAACATCGATTATTATCATCTAAAATATATCGAGAGTCCTTTCTTGTATCATTAATAATTTCAGCTTTTTGGTTTAAGGCTACAGTTCCTACTATTCCTTCTCCAAAATTTATTTCTAAAGGATTTAAAATTTCATAGCCCATAGGGTTTTTAGGTCCGTATGCTGCTTTTTGAACTAATTTCTTATTAGGTGCATTTCTTAAATAGATAACACAATCTTGAAAATCTAAATTTGAAATTATTTTTTTGGCTAGAAACCAAACCAATTCTGTTTCAGAATTGATTTGTAATAATGAGGTAGAAAAAAAATTTAATATTCTATAATATTTATCTTTTTCTTTAAGAGATAAATTCTTCTCATATAATTTATTGATGCTTATGTTTAGGTCCATTTTTATTTTCTCTATATAGTAGAAGAAGGAAGTGTAAAATTAATCTTTGTTCCTTTATTAATTTCTGAATCAATATTCATTATCCCTCCATAATATTCTACAATTCTTTTACACAAAGACAATCCTATTCCACTTCCACTTCTATCTGTTCCTTTTTCTACTTGATAAAATAAATCAAAAATTCTATTTTTATTTTCTTTCGAGATACCTATTCCATTATCAATAATAGAAAAAAATATTTTATCTTTTTTTATTGTTGATTTTATTTTAATAACAGGGTTTTCATTATTTTTCTTAAATTTAATTGCATTTGAAATTAAATTTTGAAACAATTGTATCAATTGAGTTTGATTTCCTTTTACTCTAGGTAAATTATCATAAATAATAGTTGCATTATTTTCTAAAATTAATGTATTTAAATCTCTAACGACTAATGATAATATATGATTAATATCAACAATTTCATTCGCCATTTCATTGGTATTTAATTTTGAATACTCTAGCAATCCTTCTACTAAATTATTCATTCTAACAGAACCATTAATTGCAAAATTTAAAAATTCTTTAGATTTGTCTTCAATTTTATCTTTTTCTAAATCATTCAAATTTTCTAAATTATAAATAATTTTTTTTATAGGTTCTTTTAAATTATTAGAAAGACCATAAACAAAATTTTCTAACTTCTT
>JAHDII010000088.1 GCA_020630895.1 Saprospiraceae bacterium | reverse complement strand
CGAACCTGCGACCTACTGATTAGAAGTCAGTTGCTCTATCCAGCTGAGCTACGGGACCAAAACGGACGCAAAACTACAAAATTCATTTGTAATTATCCTACTTATTTAACATCATTTTATATATTTTTTGTTCCACATATCATGTTTTTATTATCTTTAAGCAAAGATTCGATAATTATGAGCATAAAATCTTCTGATGTAAAGATTCATGAAAGCTGGAAAATAGCGTTAAATGATGAATTTGAAAAACCTTATTTTGCTAATATTAAACAATTTTTAATTACTGAAAAGCAACAAGGGAAAAAGATATATCCTCCAGGTAGTCTTATTTTTAATGCTTTCAATTTAACACCTTTTGAAAAAGTAAAAGTAGTCATTTTAGGACAAGATCCTTATCATAATCCGAAAGAAGCAATGGGCTTATCTTTTTCTGTTCCTTTAGGAATAAAGGTTCCTCCTTCTTTAAAGCGAATTTATAAAGAAATTGCGAATGACTATCCCAACTATGAAATTCCAAATCATGGTGATTTAACACATTGGGCAGAACAAGGCGTTTTATTGTTAAATGCTATGCTTACTGTTGAACATAAAAAAGCGGGTTCTCATAAAAAAATAGGCTGGCAAACTTTTACAGATGCTGTCATAAAAAAGTTATCTGATCAAAGAGAAGGAATCATTTTCTTACTATGGGGTAATTTTGCAAAAGAAAAAGCAAAATTGATCAACGAACAAAAACATCATGTTTTAAAATCTCCTCATCCCTCTCCCTTAGCGGGAAGTGGCTTTTTTAAGCAAAAACATTTTATCACAACTAATGATTTATTACAAAAACAAGACAAAACGCCTATTAATTGGTAAAAGAATTTAATTTTTAATACATCAATATTATCTTTATATCAATATTAATTAAATTATTCATAATATGAAAATAAGATATTTACTTCCTTTTATTTTTTTTAATATTTTTTGCTTTTCTTCTTGGGCTGCAGATGGTGATGTCACAACAGTAATTGGACATCAAGATGTAGATATGACTTGGTATGGCAATTATGATCAAGTCACTAATTTTCCTGATGGAACTACTCCTTCTAGAAGAATTTTAATGCATTATAAAATGGGTTGTTCTTCTGCTCAATGTAGTGATTGGGATTATACTACAAGTATTAGAGCGATGCATAATACAGGAATGATAGATTCTACAATTGTAGAATTAGATACTATTTCAACTAATCCTCTCATTGTAGATACTATTTGGAATGTTTTTGATGTTTTAGAAGCTTTTGAATTAGGTAGAGTGATTACGCCTTATGGTGGTTATATGGCAAATAATCAAAATGGTTTTTCTAATGATTGGAATCATACTCATACTTTTGATGTCACCGATTTTGCTCCTATTCTTAAAAATGATGTAATTATTAGAGCATTTTTTGATGGTTGGTCCAATGGTTTTAGTGTTTCTTTAGAATTTGAATTTATAGAAGGAACTCCTTCTCGTCCAGTACTGGATATTCAAAATTATAGACGAGGAAGTTTCTCTTATAATAATTCTGCAGCTGTAGAGGCAGGACCTTTAGTAGATAAAGATATGATGATTCCTTCTAATGCAACTAGTGCTAGAATGAGGGTAACAACAACAGGACATGGTTTTACGAATAATGTCAATTGTGCTGAATTTTGTCAACGATATTATAATTTAAAAATCAATAATATTGGAGCAACGGGAAATGTAGTTGTCTGGAATGATGATTGTGCTGCAAATTCTATCAAACCTCAAGCAGGTACGTGGTTTTATAATCGAGCAGGTTGGTGTCCTGGACAAAGAGGTACAACCAACTTACATGAAATTACTGATTTTATGACTTTTGGTGGGGCTTCAAATAATGTCAATATTGATATGCAAAATTATGCTTGGTCTGGAGATCAAACGCCATCTTATTATATGGATGCTCAATTGGTTTCTTATGATGATTATTCTAATGATAATGATGTAGCCATTACTGAAGTGATGCGACCTAATTCAGCAGATGATTATGCTAGAAGAAATCCTATTTGTGATAATCCAATTATTAAGATTAAAAATATGGGTGGACAAGATATCACAACGGTTGATTTTATTTTTGGAATGTCTGGAGGAGCATTATTTGGACATACTTGGAACGGAACTCTCGCTCCATCAGAAACAACTGAAGTTACTTTACCTAATTTAGATTTGGTAGATATCAATGTAGATGACCCTAAATTTATAGTCAATGCCATCAGCGTTAATGATACTGATGATCAATATATTTATGATAATCTTAAAGAAGTAAGTTTTGAAGCGCCTCCTTTATATAATACTAGTAAAATTGTTGTTAATCTGAGAACAAATAATCGTCCAAATGATAATGCTTATACCATTACTGATGCCGCAGGAAATGTAGTGTATGAAAAAGCACAAGGAACATTAACGGCTTCTACCACTTATAATGATGAAGTGATTTTATCTCCAGGTTGTTATATTTTTCATTTAACAGATGTAGGCTCTCTTGGTTTTCCTGATGGTTTATCTAATTGGTTATCTAGTAATAATGGAGTAACTTCTGGATATATTATTCTTAGAAATGATTTGAATGGAACTTTAATTAATTTTAATCCAGATTTTGGTTCTGAAGTATATCATGAATTTGTGATTGGAGATAGTTATGCTGCGGTACAAACAGATGCTACTGTTACGGATAATGATAATATTATTAATGATAATTCTATTGCTGTTTATCCCAATCCATCTAGTGGTATTTTTAATATAGAATGGAATTCTAATGAAAATAATTCTACTACTAATTATATCATAACAGATATTTCAGGAAAGACGATTATAGAAAAAAATAATATTTCTAATTCTTTATTTCAAGTAGATTTAAATCAATATCCTAAAGGTATTTATTTTATTCGTATTCAATCGAATGAATCGATCATTACAAAAGAATTAGTACTTACAAAATAATTCAAAATAAATACACTAACTTTGCCCTCAATATTAAAAATAATATTGAGGGCATTTTTATTTAAAATTAATTTATGAAGTTACGCTGGAAAATAGCTCAAGCAGCAGAAATACGTTGGTGGCAAAATTATTTGAAAAAAAAACCTAAAGCAGATTATCTGCAATGGAAAAAAGAATATTGGAGTCAACTATTACAAGAAACAGGTGTACAAATTAATAAAGGAGATAGAATTTTTGACGTAGGATGTGGTCCTGCTGGAATATTTATTATTTTTAATGAACAACAAATTGAAGCATTAGATCCACTTCTTGATCAATATGAAGAAAAATTAAATCATTTTAATCCCAAAGATTATCCTAATACTCATTTTATTAATTTACCTTTTGAAGAATATAAACCTCAACAGCCCTTTGATAAAGTGTTTTGTCTCAATGCTATCAATCATGTTTCTGATTTGAATTTATGTTTTGATTTGTTAACTGCATCTGTAGCAAGAGGAGGAACTTTAGTTTGTTCTATTGATGCACATAACCATTCTTTTTTTAAATATTTATTCAGGCTTATCCCTGGAGATGTCTTACATCCTCACCAATATGATTTAGAAGAATATAAAAAGATGTTAACCGATAGAGGCTTTACAATTCAAAAAAGTATTTTAAAAGACAAACAATTCTTTTTTAATTATTTTGTACTTGTTGCTACAAAATAATATTTATTAGGATTTATCTAACCAGTGTAGCAAAACCTTTTAACCGTATCTTTTGCCCTCGTGGTTCAGTATATTCAACAACAACAACATATACTCCATTTTGCAGTATTCTTCCTTGATTTTTCTTTTTCCCATTCCAAGATTCATTAGGATCATTGGTTTCAAAAATCAATTCTCCCCATCTATTCCAAATGGTCATTCTAAAATCTGTCATTCCATCAAAATATCCTACCCCTTTAAATTCTTCATTTTTACCATCTCCATTAGGAGTAAAAGCATTAGGTAAATGATAGGTTACTAAAGGAATCACTTCTATAATGGCAGTAGCAGTATCTAAACAACCACTTTCATGACGAACGACTAACTGTATTTCATGATAGCCCGTATCTTGGAATGTATGAATAGGATTTTGTTCTAAAACAGGTGCAGGAAAATCACTGAAAGTCCATAACCATCCTGATGCATCAATAGATTGATCTGTAAAATATGCTGTAGTACTAAAATTAGTGAGTTGCTCTGGTGTAAAAGTAAAATCTGCTATTGGAGCAGGACGCACAGTAACAAAATTAGGAAATTCAGCTCCAATATAACAACCTAAAGGAGAAGTTACATCAAGCGTAATAGTGTATGTTCCCGGTTCTGTATAGGTATAAGTTGGACTAATCTCACCAGATGTACCTATTCCATCTCCAAAATCCCAAACAATATCATACGTATCATCTATAGGAAATGATAAATTATTATAAAATACATCTTGAGGAACACAGCCTTCAAAAATATCTGGCTGAATAATTAAAACTGCTGGAGCAGGAAAATAGGTTACAGGAATTGTTTTGGTATCTGAACAATAATTAATGTCTGTAACAGTTAATGTTGCTGGCAATTCTCCAGGTATTTGATAATCATGTTGAGGATGTTGGAGAGTAGAAGTATTCGAATCTCCAAAGTCCCATTCCCAAGATAAAAATGAACCTGCACCAGTTGTAGATAAATCGGTAAAGGTTACAGGTCCTGCAATACAGGTATCATAAGCAAAAGAAAAATCAGCTTCAATATCAGGCACAACCTGAATAAATATCTTAGCAGAATCTGCACAAGGTGTTCCTGGATTTAAAGCCATAATTCCTTCGTATGTTCCTAATGCTGGAAAAGTAATGGTTACATCTCTTTGATCAGAAGTAAAAGCTGTACCATCTCCAAAATCAAAATACCAAGAATATTCAAAAATATTAGATTGCTGATAACTTTCATTAACAATATCTACTGTAAATTCTCCACAAGTTTTTATTAAAAATTCTCTATCCCCTATCACTGAATCAGCTTCAATATCCGCAACAACTAAAGGAGTACAATTAATCACATTAAATTGAAAATCTCTTCTAATTTCTCCTATAAATTGTCCATTTCTATACTCTCTTACACATACTCCTACTACATATTGCCCCAAAGATGTAGGTACTCCATCTATAATACCAGTTTGAGGATCAATGCTTACTGTTGGACTTCCTCCCATAGGAGCATTTGAGCTATATGTAGGAGTAATAAAAGTAACTGTATTATATGGAGGTCCTGTAGGAGGTATAGGCTGTACTCCATTAGGTCCATTAGGGTTTCCTGGTACATTAGGAGAACCTTCTGTTCCTCCTCCTAACAAAGGAGAACAAAAAGAATAAACTAAGGAATCTCCATCTGAATCACTTGCACTGTGATCAAAATCTATATATTCTCCTGCACAAATTACAATTGGAGGAAAATCATTAAATACAGGGCTATCATTACACAATTGTTGTGCTTGTCCTGTAATTTCTACTCTATAAGTTGCTCCTGCATCTCCAGGGGCTACAATATTATTAATAGTTTCATTTCTACAACATCTTTGGTATGCTATAGTATAACCTTGATTAGAAAAAGGTAAATTAGGTGTGGTAAAAGTATAAGTAGCAGATTGAACACAAGGAGGATTGGTTACTTCATAACATGGGTCATTATCTGGTGGAATAGTTACAATATTTGTTGGAGGTGCTTGAATGGTGTTTCCAAAAGCTGTTGATCCATTATAAATTTGAAAATATCCTGGATTATCATATTGGGCTCCTCCAGAATTACAATCTCGATATACTTTCATGGTAATGGTATAAGTTCCATTACCATTACAGACATAATACATATCTCCTCCAATGATATGCTTTGCCTGTAAATTTGATGTTATACCCATAATCATCAAAAAAACGCAAAAAAATAGTCTTAAAATTTCTAGTGTATATCTTTTTTTCATCATAAAATTCGTTCAAAATGCGGTGATATAGAAACAAAACGGAGATTTTAGCTATTTTTATATGTCTCCCTATTAAATAATGATCTAATTTTACAAAATAATATGCTCTATTATACAAAACAAGCAAAATGTAAAGCTAAGGATTTTTTTATGTTAGATACTGGTTCCCAAAGAAAAATATTAGATGTTCTGGAAACGGGCGGACTTATTTTAATGCCAACAGATACGATTTGGGGCATTAGTTGCGATGCAACCAACCCCGAGGCTATAGAAAAAGTCTATGAACTCAAACAAAGAGAAAGAGATCAACCACTAATTATTTTAGTAGATAGTTTGGATATGCTTCGTTCTTATGTTGAACATGTTCATCCTAAAGTTGAAACACTTTTAGAATATCATAAAAGACCTCTTACCATCATTTATGAGAAAGCAATACAATTGCCTTATAATTTAGTTGCCCAAGATCAAAGTGTTGCTGCAAGAGTTGTTTTAGATCCTGTTTGTAAAGATGTGATCAGTGCTTTTGGAAAACCCATTGTTTCTACTTCAGCTAATATTAGTGGAATGCCTTTTCCTAGAAATTTTGGAGAAATTAGTTCTGCTATTTTACAAGGAGTAGATTTTGTAGCCAAAATAAAACAATCGGATAAAGAATTATATGATCCTTCAATTATTGTACGATTGGATGATGAAGGAGAATTTATTTTTATTCGAGAATAAGAACTTCTATTTAAAATTTATTGAAAATAAAGGAACTTTGAACCTCTCATTGATATTAATATCAAGAGGAATTGTATTTTTGCATTATCATTTGATATTTCAATTAATTTTATGGTATTTAATATCAAACAAGAGGAAAGAAAAATTTTTAGTCTTATAGGAGAAGCAGCTAAAGAAATGAATGTTCCAGCATACGTTGTAGGAGGCTATGTTAGAGATAGACTTTTAGGACGTCCATCTAAAGACATGGATATTGTTTGCGTAGGAAATGGTATTGCTCTAGCTAGAAAAGTAGCTTCAAAATTACGTCCTTTACCCCGTGTAGTGGTGTATAAACGTTTTGGCACTGCCATGTTTAAACATCATGATTTAGAAGTAGAATTTGTAGGCGCTAGAAAAGAATCTTATCGACAAGACTCTAGGAAGCCTATCGTAGAAGATGGATCTTTAGAAGATGATCAAAATAGAAGAGATTTTACCATTAATGCTTTAGCCGTTTCTTTAAATGAAACTAAATATGGTGAAATTGTAGATCCTTTTAATGGTATTTATCATTTAGAACAAAAAGTCATTCAAACACCTTTAGAGCCTACAAAAACTTTTTCGGATGATCCACTTAGAATGATGAGAGCGATTCGATTTTCTACTCAATTACATTTTACAATAGAAGAAAGAACATTAAAATCTATTGCAAAAAATAAAAATCGTATTCGAATTGTTTCTTATGAAAGAATTTTAGGAGAATTGAATAAAATTATTCTAGCAGATATTCCTTCTGTTGGATTCAAATTATTATTTGATACAGGTTTATTACATATTATTTTTCCTGAAATGACGGCTTTACATGGAGTAGAATATAAAAATGGAAAAGGGCATAAAGATAATTTTTATCACACTCTAGAAGTATTGGATAATATTTCTAAAAAAACGGATAATCTATGGTTGAGGTGGAGTGCTATTTTACATGATATTGCTAAACCACCTACAAAAAGGTTTCATCCTAAACAAGGTTGGACATTTCATGGGCATGAAGTAGTAGGAGCTAAAATGGTTCCTAAAATTTTTAGAAAATTAAAATTGCCTTTGGATCATAAGATGAAGTTTGTTCAAAAAATGGTTCGTTTACATTTGCGTCCTATTTCTTTAACAAAAGAAGAAATTACTGATTCCGCTATTAGACGATTATTATTTGATGCTGGTGATGATATTGACCATTTAATGATTTTATGTGAAGCAGATATTACTTCAAAAAATGCTAAAAAAGTAAAGCGTTTTTTAGAAAATTATGAAATTGTTAGGCAAAAATTAAAAGAGGTTGAAGAAAAAGATAAAATTAGAAATTGGCAACCCCCTATTTCTGGTGAATTAATTATGGAAACCTTTGATATTCCTCCTTCTCGTCCTGTAGGTGTTATCAAAAATGCTATTCGAGAAGCTATCTTAGATGGTGATATTACTAATAATTATGAAGAAGCTTTTTCTTTTATGATTGAGAAAGGTCAAGAATTAGGTTTAAGTCAAAAGACTAAAACTTAATTTTATACGTTTCTGTACTGTGAATTATCTTATGCTAAATACATGAATTAATATTTCTTAATTTTTTAAATTTTAATCATTCAATTCATGTTTAAATTTTTATTTTCTTTTTTATTGATTTCAAGTACTTTATCATTCCATAATCCTTGGCAAGAATATATTTCTCAAAAAGGAAATTATAAAGTTTCAATTCCTGGAACGATGAAAGAAGTCATTAATACAGTACCTACTTCTTTAGGCGAATTAAAATATCATATTGCCGTTTTTAGAGATAGCGATAAAGATGCAGACAATTTAATGTATATGATCAGTTTTTGTGATTATCCACAAGGGAGTATTCATTCTGATTCTATAGATTTGGTTCAAGAGTTTTTAGAGGCTAGTATAGAACAATCTGTTGCAAGTGTTAATGGTTCATTATCTTATAGTACTGATATTACAATTAAAGGCTATCCAGGTAAAATGTGGCGTACTGACTTTGGAGAAGGGCAAGGAATTATTAGAACAAAAGCTTTTGTTATGAATCATCGTTTTTATTCTATCCAAACTTCTTGCTTGAAAGAAAAAAGCTTAAATACATCTTCAGATAAATTTTTTGATTCTTTTTCATTACTCCAAGAAGAAGAAAAATTAATTCCTTCTAAAAAGAAAAAAAGAAAGAAGAAATAAAAAAATAAAAAAAGAGCTTGTGAAAACAAGCTCTTTTTTTATATCTTACTTTATATTATTTCTGTTATTATTCTTCCTTTTCTGCTTTTGAAGTAGCAGAACGTAAAGCTCTTGGTACTTCTACTGTAGCTACTGGATTAGCCATAGGATTCATAATTTCAATATTTTCATTTGCTTGAATGTCTTTCACTCGAACAGAATCTCCTAATTCTAAGCTAGAAATATCAACAGTTAATTGATCTACCATGTTTTCAGGAAGCGTTTTAACTTTAACTGTTCTCATTTTTTGTTGTAGCTTACCTCCTAATTTTACTCCTGGAGAAACACCTACACATTTAACAGGAATATCTAATTTTATGCTATGTCCTTCTACTAAACGTAAGAAATCGATATGTACTATATTTTCCGTTACAGGATGAAACTGAATATCTTTTAATATACAACGATTTGTTGTTCCATCTATATCCAACTCTACAACATTAAAATCTGGTGTATATATTAAATCACGTAAATCTCTAGGTTTTACAGAAAAAGTAACATTATCACTGCCACCATAAATAATACCAGGTACTAGACCTTCTTTTCTTAATGTAGCATTAGCCTTTTTCCCTAAATCTTGTCTTAAATTACCGTTAATTTTTATTGTTTTCATCACTAAATAATTATCAAAATAAATATAGATTTCCCAAATGGAATGCAAAGATATATTTTTTATTTAAAAAAAGTAATTTTTATTGAATAAAGTTATTCCCAAAATAATTGAGAGAGCGACTTATTATCATGTGTATTTCTAATAGCCCTTGCAAATAACTTTGCAGTTGATAATACTTTTATCTTATCTAATTCTTTTTTAAGAGGAATTGTATCTGTTGTAATCAATTCTTCCAATTCAGAATTGGCAATATTTTCATAGGCATTTCCTGATAAAACAGGATGTGTACAAATAGCTCTAACAGAAGAAGCTCCTTTATCCTTTAACATTTTAGCTGCTTTACACAAAGTACCTGCTGTATCTGCTAAATCATCTACTAAAATGACATCTTTACCCTCAACTTCTCCTATAACTGTCATTTCAGCTACTTCATTTGCTCTTTTTCTATACTTATCACAAATTACAAGAGGTTTTTCAAAATATTTAGCATATTTTCTAGCTCTTTTCACTCCACCAACATCAGGAGAAGCAAAAACAGCATTTGTTAAATTTCTTTTTTTAAGATAAGGCATAAAGATAAAATCACTTTTTAAGTGATCTACAGGAATATCAAAAAAGCCTTGTAATTGATCTGAATGAAAATCAAGAGTCATTACTCGATTTGCTCCTGCTGCTTGTAAAACATTGGCTTTTAATTTAGCAGCAATACAAACTCTAGGTTTATCCTTTCTATCTTGTCTGGCATATCCAAAGTAAGGAATTACAGCAGTAATATATTTAGCAGATGCTCTTCTTGCTGCATCAATCATTAATAATAATTCCCAAAGGTTATCTGAAGGAGCAAATGTAGATTGAATAAAAAATACATATGATCCTCTTACAGATTCTTCAATAACAGGAGACATTTCTCCATCACTGAAACGCTGCAAACGCAAATTTCCTAATGGTTCATTATAATAATCTGATATTTTTTCGGCTAAATATTTAGATTCTGTTCCAGTGAAAAGTTTCACCTCTTCAATTTTCATAACTTCAAGATTTACTTTATTATTAGATTTGAAGAAGACAAAGGTAAATGATTTCATATAATATCAAATTGAAATGATAATAAATTTAATTTCAAAATAAAATACTTCCATTGAATATGTATCTTTATGATTCAATTACTAAAAGCTTTAAATTATGAAATACTACTTACTCTACTTGTTCATTTTTCTATCAACTATAGTTTTAGCTCAAACAACAAGTACGGAAACGATGATGCATGGCGGTGTATCTCGTTCTTATATTGTTCATACTCCTCCAGGTTTTGATGGTAATACTCCCCTACCTTTAGTTTTTGTGTTACATGGTTTAGGAGATACAGCTGATAATATGACTAATACAGGATTTAATATCTTAGCGAATACAGATAATTTTGTTGTTATTTATCCTCAAGGAACTTCCTCTACCCTTGGAACTGCTTGGAATAATGGCGTACCTATTTCTATATTAGATCCTACTTTTAATCCTGATGATATGGGTTTTATAGAAAGTCTTATTGATTTATATACTGGAACTTATGGAATTGATGCTTCTAGAGTTTATGCTTGTGGTTTTTCTATGGGAGGTATTATGAGTCATCGATTAGGATGCGAACTCTCTCATAAAATTACAGCAGTTGCTTCTATGGCTGGACCTATGGCAAATTCGATTCAATCTTCTTGTAGTCCTTCGAGAGCTGTACCTGTAATGCATATTCATGGAGATGCTGATGGAACTGTAAATTATAATGGTGATGCTTTATTTAGTTTGTCTTCCGCTCCTTCTACTGCTTCTACTTGGGCAAGTCTTAATGGATGTGATGATACTCCTACTACAACATCATTACCTGATACTGCTAATGATGGATTTACCATTACTCAAGATACTTATGGCAATTGTACTGATGAGGTTGAAGTGATTTTAAGAACTGTACATGGTGCAGGACATACTTGGCTAGGTATTAATAATGATATTGCTACAACTGTTGAATTTTGGGAATTTTTTAAATTATATTCTAATCCTGATGCCACAACATCTAATGAAGAAATTGTTACAGAGATAAATTTTTCTATTCAGCCTAATCCTGCAAGTGATATGATTTATATTTCTGGCATTCATGAAAAAATGGATATACAAATTTTTAATGCTGTAGGGCAACAAATGATTCAAGAAAAAGGAAGCGAAGAAATTAATATTTCTAGTCTCGCTAAAGGATATTATTTTATTACTGTTACGGATCAAAATAATGGTGCTTCTACTACAC
>JAHDII010000087.1:9407-11953 GCA_020630895.1 Saprospiraceae bacterium | reverse complement strand
CCGTTACAGTACTTGAAAAAATAGGTCATTTTTTAGATATGGAAGTAGAAGAATTGTATCATGAATACAAAAACGAGGGCTACGGAAATCCAGATATTAATGACTTAATTTTTAAAAACTTGAATGTTCAAAAAATTTTAGAACGGTCTTCTAAAGATTTTGATGGGGGTTATGTTATGTGTGGTATGATTGGTCATGGAGATGCTTTTGTAATGCGAGATCCCGCAGGAATTAGACCCGCATATTATTATAAAGATGATGAGGTAGTAGTAGTTGCTTCTGAACGACCTGCGATACAAACAACATTTAATGTTCATATATCAAAAATTAAAGAACTTCCTCCTGCTCATGCTTTGATTGTAAAACATGATGGACGTTTTAGTGTAGATCCTTTTATTGAAGAAAAAGAAAAAAAATCTTGTACGTTTGAATCTATTTATTTTTCTCGAGGAACAGATAGAGATATTTATTTAGAAAGAAAAGGATTGGGTGTAGAATTAGCAGATAGAGTTTATGAAGCTATTGATGGAGATTTAGAAAATACCGTTTTTAGTTTTATTCCTAATACCGCAGAAACTTCTTTTCTAGGTTTAATTAAAGGTTTAGAATCTAAACTCAATGAAGAAAAAATAAAGATCATTCAAAAAGAAAACAAAAGTATTTCTGATGATCGACTTAAAGAAATTTTAGAAAAGAGAGTTCGGGTTGAAAAATTGATTGTTAAAGATGCAAAATTAAGAACATTTATTGCTGATGATAATTCAAGGGATGAATTAGTGGCTCATGCTTATGATGTAACTTACGGAATTGTAAAAAACTATGAAGACACTTTAGTTTTATTAGATGATTCAATTGTAAGAGGAACAACATTGAAGCAAAGTATCATTAGAATTGCTTCAAGATTATTGCCTAAAAAAATTATTATTGTTTCTGCTGCACCTCAAATTAGATATCCTGATTGTTATGGTATTGATATGTCTAAAATGAATGATTTTGTAGCATTTCGAGCATTAACAAGTTTATTAAGAGAACAAAAAAAGGAACATCTTTTACACGAAACTTACGCCCGTTGCAAAAAAGAAGAAAATCAACCTGTTAGTAAAATGAAAAATCAGCTTATTGAATTATACAATACTTTTAGTGTAGAAGAAATTTCTAAAAAAATATCAGAAATTGTAAAACCTGAAGGAATTGAACCAGAAGTTGAAGTCATTTATCAAAGTATAGAAGGATTACATAAAGCATGTCCTAATAGAGGAGGTGATTGGTATTTTTCAGGGCTTTATCCAACCCAAGGAGGAAATAGAGTCGTCAATAGAGCTTTTATGAATTTTATGGAAGGAAAAAATAAAAGAGCTTATTAATGGCAAAAATTACAATAATAGGAGGAGGAATAACAGGTTTAACGACAGCCATTGCACTAGAAAAATTAGGAATCAATTATTGTATTTATGAAAAAGCTCCAGAACTCAAAGAAATTGGAGCAGGTATATGGTTACAACCCAATGCCTTAAAAGTATTTGATTTTTTAGGAATTAAAGAACAGATCAAAAACAATGGATTTATATTAAATAATGCTGAAATTACAAATAGAAATTTAAAGACTTTTAGTCAAATAGATTTAGCTGCTCTTTCGAAAAAAGAAGTATACAAAATTGTATCTATTCATCGAGCAAGGTTACAAAAAGTATTATTTGATGCTATTCCTTCCCATAAAATAGTATTAGGAAAAGAATATCTTTCTCATAAGATTCAAGGAGAAAAAATAAAAATTCAATTTGCAGATGAAGAAATTGAAACAGATATTCTTTTAGGAGCAGATGGTATTCATTCTAAAGTTCGAGAACAGCTATTTCCTCAATCATCATTGCGTTATTCAGGACAAACCTGCTGGAGAGGAATCTCTCAAATGAAACTGCCAGAAATATATCAAAGTATAGGAAGAGAGGCTTGGGGCAAAAATATTCGATTTGGTTTTGCAAGTATTTCTTCAGATGAAATTTATTGGTTTGCAGTGAGTAAAGCTCCTCAAAATGAAAAGGATAATCCTCTAGAAAGAAAACCTAATTTATTAGAATTATATAAAAACTTTCATCCTCTTGTTTCTGAAATTATAGAACATACTCCTCCCAATAAAATTATTAGAAATGATATTTTAGATTTGAATAGATTAAATACTTGGTATCAAAAAAATATTTGCTTATTAGGAGACGCTGCACATGCTACAACACCTAATATGGGGCAAGGTGCTGGGCAAGGAATAGAAGATGCCTATTATTTGAGTCATTTTATATCTCAAGAAAAAAATATAGAACAAGCCTTTCATTTGTTTGAAAAAGAACGTCGTAAAAAAGTAGATAGAATCGTAAAAACTTCTTGGATGATTGGCAAAATAGCTCATAGTTCTTTAGGACAAAAAATAATGCAATTATCATTAAAACTAACTCCTAAAAAAATAATGTTAGGACAAATGGTGGAGATGTATCATATCAAAGAATATTAAATTGATATAGATTTAATAAAAAAGCCCTTCGTTTTTTATAGCG
>JAHDII010000087.1:0-9397 GCA_020630895.1 Saprospiraceae bacterium | reverse complement strand
GGACAAGACTATTTATGAGAAATTGGAATCATAGAACAGGAAATCGGTACCGAAACGCTTCGATACCGATTTACAGATTTAGAACAGCCATCTCTAATTGTCTTTTTTTTGCTCTCGCTCAAAATTCGGGATGACTCATGTTTTAATCATTAAATATGATTAATAATATTTATTTCTATTATCGACAACGTTACTCTTTTTAAGAAGAGCTGGAACTAAATCTTGTAAGCCATTTAATTTCCCTCTAGACATTTGAGCTCTTAAAGAAGGAATATTAGTAGCAGGAGGTGCAATAGGTTTATTAACCATTTGAACAATATACACTCCATTAGCTCCAATTATAGGTTGAGATATTTGACCTTCTTCTAAAGAAAATGCAGCTCCAATGACTTTAGGCTCATCATTCAATTGAGCAGAAAAACCATTAAACGTTACTTTTAATGAATCTAAAGGAATTTCATATTGAGTAGCAAGAGCAGCTAAATCACTTCTATCAGAAGGTAATTTTGAAACAATCATTTCTCCCTTCTTTTGATTCATAACAAAATTTTGTATCAAAGGTTTTGCTATTTCAAGGCTAGGAACACCTGCTTTATTTTTAGATGCTACAGCAGCTACTACATATTTATATTCATAATTTTTTGTAGGCTCTGTAAAACGATAAATGGTAGGAGAAACATCACCTACTTTAGCATCATTCGCCCATTTTACGATATTTCTAGATCCTTCATTAGAACCTAAACCTTCAATTGCAAAACCATTTTCATCTAATGGTTTTGTAGTACTAATAGATAAATCGTTATCTTTCTTAACTGCTTCTTGTAAAGCAGAAAGGCTTGGATTAGCTTGAGCAAAACGACTTGCTTTAGTATATATTGATGTCTTAGTACTTTTAGAAGGAACAATTAATTTTTCTAAATATGCTACTTTAACACCCTTTTTACCACTATTATAAGCTTGAGTCACCTCTATTAAATGAACCCCTAAATCTGTTTCAACCACTTTAAGTTCTCCTTTTTTAGCTTGATAGAAAAATACATCATTTAAAGGTTTAATTAAACTTCCTTGACGTTGTTCTTTTCCTGTAGGATCCAAAGGGATTAAAGTACTAAATTCTCCTCCGTTAGCACTATTACTAGGATCTTGACTAAATCTACGAGCTAAAGAATCAAAAGTAAATCCTTCTTCTTCGATCATTTTTTTGATCATCAAAATGGTATCTTTTGCATTTTGTAAAGCATTAGGATTAATATTTCCTTGAGGAATAGTTCTTAATATATGTCTTGCTTTTACAGAATCTGGCATTAAATTATTAACACCTAATAATTTTGCAGCTTTATATTTATCTCCATCTAAATAAGGACCAAATACTTGACCAATAGAACCGCTAAATAATGAATCTGCAATAGCAGGACTTAATTCATCTTTTAAGAAATAAGCTTCATCATATGTTCCTAATTTAGATTCTACAAAATATTGAAGATCTTTTTCTGATTTTTCTTTTAAATTAGGAATTTCTTCTGCTAACTTCTTTTGTAAATCAGCTGAATCTTTATCAGTAGGAATTACATCAAAAACAACATAATCTATTGTTTGAGTAGCTAGATCATTTTGATATAAAAGTTGATTTTCATCTAAATATTTTTGATAATCCGCTTCTCCTAATTTTACTTCATTATTACTAATGTCATCAAAAGGAATTCTAACATAATTGATATTAGCAACTCCTTTTTGATCTGCATTTAATAAATTCACTTGCCAAGTAGGAGTATAAACAGATTTCGCTACTAAAGTTAATAATTTAGTACGAAGTTGCTCATTTTCTATATCTCTACTTATTTTATTCCAAGTAGGCATAAAATTAGGATTCAACTGTTTTGTAGCTTCTAACTGCCTAATTTGATTAATTTGTTCTTGATTAGGAAAACCTCTTCTTTGAGGATGAGGAAATTCACGAGCCATTACAGGACTATATAAAGGACCATATTTTAAACCTTCCAACTCTTTTGCAGGAACACTAATACCTAATTTATCCGTTTCTTGTTTGACAATAGAATTTTCTTTCATCAAATTCCAGACTGCATTCCTATATGCGTTATAATCTGTATTAGAAGGAGCTCTTTGTAACTCATTTTCAAAATCTACTCTTGTTATGGTTGTTCCCCCTATTTCTCCAACAATAGGATTTGCACTATTCACACTACCACCTTTATCCATATCCATAATAAGGAATCCTAACATTGCTAAACCTAGTAGTACAACTACTAACCAAAGGTTATTTCTAATTTTACCAATTAATGCCATTTTATGATAACTATTTTGTTTGTGTTTAAAACACTAATAATCAGTTTGATAAATATATTTTTTCTTTTCAATAGATAAGAAAAGAGAAAATCTTTGCAAAGAAACGGCTTTATATTTAAAAAGTCAAAAAATGAGGCAGATAATATTAGGTAGAATTGTAGAAGAACTAGATTTTGAAGTGTTTTTAATAAGGTGCATCCGTATAAATTTCTATATCTTGACGTTCATGTATTTCTTCAGGAATAAAAGAAGCACTAACCAAATAAATTTCTTTGAGGTTTTTATTTTTTATAATATTAGGATGAATATGAGTAATAGGTTGCCTTCTTAGATCAAGCCTTCTTAAATTTTCCATCAATAATATTTCTGCTCCTATTTCATCTAGAATACCATCTTGAAAAATCAATTGTTGAATATCTTTTCCTTTTTCATAAATGAATAAAGGAATTTTTTGAATAGGAATATAAGGCAGTTTAAGAATATTATTATGATGAAATATTTCAAAAATATATTGTTCTATTGTCGAAATATTAGATTGAAAAATCTTTTGTAAAAAGTATCCGTTTAATATTTCTCTTGTTGAAATTTGAGGAAAATGTCTTAATGTAAAAGATTGTTGAGGAATATTTTTCTGAAAATTTTGATACATTTCAATCAGCCATTCATAATCTTTTTCTTCCAAATAAAAGCCCTCTAATATTTTAAATGCTAACTCATAATTTTTGATATTATCTGTTTGCCATAATTGTAATAGGCTTTTTTTATTATGATGATTTAATGTCATTGCCAATATCCAAAAATTCTATTCCAATAACTAACGAATACTTTTTCAAAGGTGTATTTATTTCCTAAGTCAACTATAAAAGTAAAAGGATCTCCTCCTTTAGGCTTTGCTTTTAATTCTCCACTATTTTGTTCTAATATAAAATAGAGAGGAAAACGATCTGGTGCATCTATTGCAGAAATTTGATCCAAAGCTCCCCAACGTAAATCAATAAAATGTAATTCTGTAGAATCGGTATTGTATTGAATGGTATAATAATTATCAGAAAATCGTCTTAATATTTCAATATCATGATCATTTTCATGCCCTTTTATTAAATGATGATTTTTAGGAACTTCTATGAATGAAGTTATTTTTTGTTGAGCATCAAATTTTGAATACGTTCCTATTAAATAAGAACTATCTTTTTCTATTGTTCCTGACCATAAAAAATTATTAAAAATAGTAGGAGTCACCATAAAACGAGAATATTCAACATCATTTTTATTTAAAGTGGTAGAAAAAGTGTCTTTCACTTCTATATGATTAAAAACACCCCAAATTAAATATCCTGTACTGATTAAAAATCCTAATCCTGTTAAAATACGTCTTATACTATTTGTTCTTTTAAAAAAGATAACTAGTAAAATGCAGCATAAAAATGGGAGCGTATAAAGAGGATCTACAACAGAAACATTGTTAAAAGAAAACCTCATATTGGAAAAAGGCATCAATATTTGTGTGCCATAAGTGGTACACATATCTAATGCAATGTGTGTTAAAAATATAAAAAAGAAAAACCAGTAAGCATTCCAAAAAGAAGGAGCTTCTATTTCTTTGGGTGTTTTTCTAGCATAATTAAAAAAGGGCAAAAATATAATTAAAAATAAACCTAATAGAAGTCCTAAAGCCCAAAAAGTGTTGGTTTTGTATGCTGCCAAAGCAGTAGGAACAATAAAGGATAGTGATAATATTGTAATAATACTTGTAATAATAATCCTATACCATTTATTTTGCTGAATTTCTTTTTTATAGAATAAATGAATGATCCCTCCTAATAAAAAAGGAACTACAACTGTAAATAAAATGCTGTGAGAAATTCCTCTATGAAAATCTAATGAGTTAATTTCATTCATAAAAAAATTAGAGACAACATCTAAATCAGGTATTGTTCCTCCAATTGCTCCTAGAACTAAAGCACGATTTCCAAGTTTTTTTCCTAGTACAAGCTCTCCTGTTGCTGCACCTAAAACAATTTGGGATAATGAATCCATTAAATTTTATATTATGGCTTTCTTAATATGTTGAATGAAAATATTTTCATTACCTTTGGCAAGTTACAAAAGTAATCATTTGTTTAAGATACTTTTAAACAAGTAAATTAATTTTTAATACAACTTTAAAATAACTTAGTAATGAAATTTGATGATTATCAATATACCCGACCAGATATAGAAACATTATCAGAACAAATTAAAGTATTAATTCAACAATTTCGTGAAGCTAAAAGTACTGAAGTACAAAGCCAATTGATGGATCAAATTGAAGAATTAAGAAGCGAGTTTGATTCGATGCATAATATTTGTAGTATTCGTCATACCGTAAATACTAAAGATGAATTTTATGAAAAAGAAAATGAATATTTTGATTTGAATTCTCCAAAGTATCAGGAGGTCGTAACAGAATATTATAAAGCATTATTAGCTTCTCCTTATAGAAAAGAATTAGAATCTCAAAAAGGAGAATTATTGTTTTCTATTGCTGATTTAAGTACCAAAACTTTTGAACCTAGTATTTTAGAAGATCTTCAAGAAGAAAATAAATTGAGGAGTGATTATACTAAAATCAAGGCGAAAGCAAACATTGAATTTAGAGGAAAAACATATAATTTATCTAGTATTATAAAGTTTCATAATGATCCAGATAGAACCATTAGAAAAGAATCTTTTGATGCTAAGTATAAATTTTATTCTGAAAATGCAGATGCTATTGAAGAAATTTATGATAAGCTAGTAAAGGTAAGAACTCGTATTGCTCAAAAACTAGGGTATAAAAATTTTATAGAATTGGGCTATGCTAGAATGCTTCGTTCAGATTATAATGCTGCTGATGTAGCCAATTATAGAAAACAAATTTTAGAAGATGTTGTTCCTATTGCTAATGGCTTAAAAAATCGTCAGAAAAAGCGTTTAGGAATTGATAATTTCTATTATTATGATGAACCTTTTAAGTTTAAAACAGGAAATGCTGCTCCTAAAGGTTCTCCTGAGTGGATCGTGAATCATGCCAAAACAATGTATAAAGAATTATCTCCTGAAACTCATGAATTTTTCTCTTATATGAATGATACAGGCCTTATGGATTTAGTATCTAAAGATGGAAAAGCAACAGGAGGATATTGTACTTTTATTAAAAAATATAAATCGCCATATATATTTTCTAATTTCAATGGTACCAGCCATGATATTGATGTTTTGACTCATGAAGCAGGACATGCTTTTCAGGTATATGAAAGTAGAAATATGGAGGTAATGGAATATCATTGGCCCACTTATGAGGCTTGTGAAATTCATTCTATGAGTATGGAATTTTTTACTTGGCCTTGGATGCATTTATTTTTTGAAGAAGATGTTGATAAATATAAATTTAGTCATTTAGCAGGAAGTATTTCTTTTCTTCCTTATGGTGTAAGTGTGGATGAATTTCAACATAAAGTATATGAAAATCCAGAAATGACACCTGAAGAAAGAAATGCTGTATGGGCATCTATAGAAAAAAAGTATATGCCATATAAAAATCATGGAGATAATGACTTTTTAAATAGAGGTCGTTTTTGGTTACAACAAGGGCATATTTTTGAAATGCCTTTCTACTATATTGATTATACTTTAGCTCAAGTATGTGCTTTTCAATTTTGGAAAAAAGACCAAATGAATCATGAAGATGCTTGGAATGATTATGTAAAATTATGTAAAGAAGGAGGAAGTCGTTCTTTCTTAGAATTAGTAAAATTTGCTAATTTGCGTTCTCCTTTTGAAGATGGTTGTGTAGCTTCCGTAGTAGAAATTATTCAAGATTATTTGAATAATGTAGATGATTCAAAATGGTAAAAATTTATTACCTACATCAGACGTTAGGCACACTTATAACGTCTGATGTAGGTAATGTTTTTTTTAATTTACTATGATATAAACTATTCCTATCACAAATCCAAATCCAAGAAGATAAGGTTTACTTGAATCTTCATATTTTTCTTTCAATTTATCAATGGGTTTATTATTCAAAGTTATCAATTTTAAAAGAA
Organism: Saprospiraceae bacterium; assembly: GCA_020630895.1. Lineage (GTDB taxonomy): Bacteria > Bacteroidota > Bacteroidia > Chitinophagales > Saprospiraceae > JAHDCE01. Next base: position 3,026 of record JAHDII010000087.1, on the reverse strand, counting down.
GCAATCCAATTAATTGTATTACCCTAAAAAATCCTAAAATAAATTTTTGAAATATTATTTCCACAAAAATATAAGTTATCATTTCGATAATTATCTCAATCATAATTTTAATCATTTTTAGTGATTCTATTTATCCATAAAAAATCGCTTACACTTGGATCAATTAGAATCGTTTTTTTCTTTTCAGACTTTTTCATTAACTATTGCAAATTGATTAAATTGTATTTTCATGCTTTTAAGATTTTTTTACCATTTTCAATACCCAATAAATTATTGCCACTTGAAGGCTAGCGTTTATCACAATCAGCACAATTGGATTTGAATTAGATTCAATCATTTTACCTGTGTGATCTATTAAAAAAGGATATTCAGGATTAACAAGGTTTAGAGGAAATCCTAAGATGTTCTTAATAAAAAACATCAGCCCTTCTCCAAATGCTAAAAGTATTTCTGTTCTATTATTTGATAGACCAACTCCAGCTAAAAAGAACAAAGAGAGAAAGTAAATTATGACAAGTATTCCTATAATTTTTAATATTCTCATTTCTATTCTTATATTTGTTTATTACTTACAACGTCTAATATATGTATTGTTTAAATTTAAACAACTACATCTTACGTTACTCATATTATTTCCCTTCACACTCTTGTAGTGTTTTAATTTCTTGGCACAGTTCTACAAGGACACCATTAGCACTTTTAGGATGAATAAAACAAACTAATTTATTATCTGCTCCTTTTTTAGGTGTTTCATTTAATAATCGAAAACCTAAATTTTTTAATCGCAACATTTCTGCTTCAATGTCTTCTACATCAAAGGCAATATGATGTATTCCTTCTCCCTTTTTCTCAATAAATTTAGCGATAGCACTTTGCTCAGAAGTGGCTTCTAATAATTCAATTTTATTTTCACCTACTTTAAAAAAAGAAGTTTTTACAAATTCAGAAACGACTTCCTCTATTTTATAATGTTCTTCTCCAAGCAAAGCAGCAAATAATTCATTGCTTTTTTCTAAGTCTTTTACAGCAATACCAATATGTTCTATCTTTTTCATTTTATAATATTTTAACTCAAATATTTTCCAACAATAGGCATTCTTCTACCCATTCCAAAAGCCTTTGATGATACCCTAAGAACAGGTGCCGTTTGGTATCTTTTAAATTCATTAATATTTACTAATCTCAAAACTCTAGCAACTAGTTTTTCATCAAATCCCTTTGCTATAATTTCCTTAGGTCCTTGACAATTCTCAATATATTCAAAAAGTACTTCATCTAAAATTTCGTAATCAGGTAATGAATCAGAATCTTTTTGTCCTGGACGTAATTCTGCGGAAGGAGGTTTTACAATAGTATTTTCAGGAATGAGCTCTCCATCTTTATTGATATATCTTGCAAGGGCATACACATCCATTTTATATACATCGCCAATAACCGATAAACCACCACACATATCTCCATAAAGCGTTCCATAACCTACTGCCATTTCACTTTTATTAGAAGTATTTAATAAAATATGTCCAAATTTATTAGACAATCCCATTAAGATAACTCCCCTACTTCGGGCTTGTAAATTTTCTTCTGTAACATTAAATGGACGCCCCTCAAAGTGAGGAGATAAAGCTCCCATGAAAGAATCATAAATATTTTTAATAGGAATAATTTTATAAGGCATTCCAAAATTTTGAGCCAATTGTTCTGCATCTGAAACAGAATGTCCTGAAGAAAATTCAGAAGGCATTAAAACATTCAATACATTTTCTGGTCCTAAAGCCCTTGCAGCTAAAGCTGCTGTAACCGCTGAATCAATTCCTCCTGATAATCCTAAAATAGCTTTTTTAAATCCTAATTTTCCAAAATAATCTTTAATTCCTGTTACTATCGCATCATGTATTAAAGCAATTTTATCTTTAGGTTGTACTCGATGCACCCCACCCTTATTGACCTCATCTAAATCATAGACTTTGACTAATTCTTTAAAATAGGGTAATTCATCAAAAATATTTCCATCAGGACTAATGACTAAGGAACCACCATCAAAAATGACTTCTGTTTGAGCCCCAGAATGATTGACATAAAACATAGGTAAACCATAACGTTCTACATTAGCTTTTAAAACATGAATTCTTGTATTTGCATGGCGATAATTAAAAGGCGAAGCAGATAAATTAACTACAAAATCAGGATTTTGTCCTTGTAACTCATCTAAAGGACAAGTGACATATAATGGATTTTCATTCCCTACATTCCAAATATCTTCACAAACCGTTAAAGCAATTTTTTTACCCTTAAACTCTACAACATTAAATTCTGTTGCAGGTTCAAAATATCTGTATTCATCAAAAATATCATAAGTAGGTAATAAAGCTTTATGTTGGGTATGCTGAATTTTTTCATCATACAAAAAAAGAGCAGAATTGTATAAATCTTTCCCTTCAATGACTGGATTTCTAGTAGGAGATCCTACAACTATCGCAATATTTTTAGATGCTTTAAGAAGTTCTTGAATAGACGCTTCGCTTTTAGAGATAAAATCATCAAACTCTAAAAAATCTCTAGGAGGATAACCACAAGTAGATAGTTCTCCAAAAACAATCATATCTGCTCCTTTGATTTTTGCTTCTTCTACTGCTTGAAGCATCTTTTTTAGATTTCCTTCAAAATTGCCAATATGATAATTGAGCTGTGCAATTGCAATTTTCATCTTCTTTTATATAATTTAATGTACCAATCTTATATCCTTACGTTTCGCATGCTGCGATTGTTCTACAAAGGTAGCTAATTCATCCACTAAAAAGTGAGGATGATAAATAGTTTGTTTCTTATAATAAAATGCCTCCCTTGCCTCATGAATCACAAAATCAAAACAGGCCTTCCAAACTTTATTGACAATTTCATCTTTAATAGCAAAAGAACTTATATAATGTTTACCTCCATATTGCCATGAAAATGCACCTGTTTCATTATCCCTAATATATCCTTTGAGTTGCAATAAAAAACCATCTCCTTTTGGCATTACTTTAAAT
>JAHDII010000086.1 GCA_020630895.1 Saprospiraceae bacterium | reverse complement strand
ATACAGGTCACGTCTAAAATGCTGATCAGCCATAATGAACCTAACAAGTATTACGGCACTGAATATGTACCCCTATTTGGCGACAAAGAAGGGTGGATAATATGGGAACACTAGGAGTTTGCAATCCTTAGTCATAATCCATAGAAAGCATATTCTTTAAAGAGCTTTAGTCTCAAGCTTTTTTTAATAGGAAAGTAACTCAATTGGCAGAGTGTTGGTCTCCAAAACCAAAAGTTGCAGGTTCAAGTCCTGTCTTTCCTGCTTGATGTGAAGTATGAATTGGACTAGCGATGTGAAAGGGTGCTGCATAGCAGCAGACAAGCCATGATAATGGCTTGGCCGAACGAATAGTGAGCCCTGAAACGTAGCGACACTGCGTAGCAGTGTAGGCCCATCATTAATTTCATAATTATATGGCAATATAGCTTACAAGGAGAGAGCGTTGGTCTGAAAAACCAAAGGGTAGGGTTCGATTCCCGTATTGCCACAAATATTTAGATAGGTATCGGTGTGTAGCTCAGTTGGCAGGTAGCATCCGACTTTTAATCGGAGGGTCGTAGGTTCGAGTCCTACCACATCGACTAAATTACCTCCTTTAGTGTAATGTAGCATTTTCTGCCTTTGAAGCAGGGGGTATAGGTTCAAGTCCTATGAGGAGGTCTTTTTATTATTATGCTCCTGTAGCCAAATTGGTAAGGCACGCGACTTTCTATCGTGTAATTGCGGGTTCGATCCCCGTCAGGAGTTCTAATTTTTTTGTAAGGTATTTGAATAAATATAGATTGGTATGTAGTTCGGTTGATAGGTAGTATCAAAAAATTATAATCGTTCTTTTTTAGCTCTATCTATTTGACGTTTAGAATCTTTTTCTTTTATTGAGTTTCTTTTATCATAAGATTTTTTACCTGTGGCTAGAGCGATTAAAACTTTAGCTAATCCCCTTTCTGTAATATATAACTGATAGGGAACAATTGAAAACCCTTTTTCTTTAGCTTTCTTTTGAAGTTTCTTGAGTTCGTTTTTTTTTAGTAACAATTTTCTCAATCGGCGAGTATCATGGTTGTTATACGTTCCATGAGAATATTCTCCTACATATAAACTTTTAATGAATAATTCATTATTGGAAAAATAACAAAAAGCATCTGTTAAGTTAGCCAAACCTTTTCGAATAGATTTTATTTCTGTTCCTTTCAACATAATTCCAGCTTCAAATTCATTAATGAATTTATACTCAAATTTTGCTTTTTTATTAGTAGCTATAATTTTTATATTTTCTATCTGCTCTTTGCTCATAACTCATATTCTAAATTCAAATAAAATACCTTTCTTTCAACTGAATAAAAATCTATTTAGTTCAATCTTTAAAATCTTCCTGTATTCTTTTAGATTCAAATTCTCCTATTACATTTCTAATTTTCCAATTAGAAGATTCTTTATCTGTTTCGAAACCATAACCAACAACCCATTCTTTTGGTTTTTTAATTTCTACATATTTATTTGAGGTAAGTAGTCCTAAATTTTCATACCATATTAATTCTTCTGTAATTAAAGTATCTCCTCCTCTACTTATTAGTTGGACATTATCTTTAATTATAACCACAGGTTCTCTTATTTTTCTTCCTTTTTCATCTTGAACAACAATTGTTTTTTTTGTTGCTTTTTCAGCGGTAAGATGACTTGTTTTTTGTTGATTTTCTCCTAGAAAATCAACAAAAAAACCTTCGGTGAATTCTTCTCTCATGTCTGCTCCTCCATATCGAATTAATTTAGGAGCTTTTACAATAATTCGTACTTGAAAAGAATCGCTGTACATCATTTCGACATTAGAAGCAATTTCAGTAGGAATATCTTCATAAGGTGGAAAAAGGTGTCGTACTTCTGCAATATCATTTTCACAAGCAGTACATAATATACTTATTAAGAATAAAAAAAATAATATGTTTTGAATAGAAGATAGCACTAATCACAAAGTTATCTTAATAAAGTAATATCTCCTTTATATAATCCAATAAAATTATCTACAAACTCAATTTCTATTAGATAAGCATAAACTCCAGGATTCATTTTTTGATTTTCGAAGTAACCATCCCAACCTTGATCCATTGAGCCATGAATTAATAAATCTTCTCCTTGATATACTAAGCTTCCCCAGCGATCAAAAATGAGCATTCTTTTCATTTTTCTAGCAGCAGGACCACTGTAAGCTCTAAAAATATCATTATATCCATCACTATTAGGAGAAAATGCGTTGGGGATATAAATAGGTCTTTCAGGATCAACAACTATAGTCATAGAATCTATATCTGTACATCCAAACTCATCTGTAATTGTCATATAATATGTTGTTGTTACTGAAGGATTGGCAATAGGAGTAAAACAATCTGTACAACTTAAACTATCAACAGGAGACCATTCTATAGTAACAGGTTTAAATTGAGGTAAACGCGATCCTTGAATTTCAATAGAATATCCTAAATTGACTTCTAGATCAGGACCTGCATTTGCAATTAATTCTAAGGGTTGAGAAATAATTGCTGTTTGGCTGGCCGTACAACCTAATCCATCTAAAATAGTTACATCATAAGTTCCTGCAAAAACACCTGTTAGAATACTATCACTTTGAAAATTTTCTCCATCTACACTATATAAATAAGGAGGATTCCCTCCATAGCCATGTACTGTAAAAACTCCTGTAGAGTCGCCATAACAAACTACATCAACTACATCAATACCTATAATGGATAATTCAGGAGGTTGGATAACTTCAGTACTATCTGTTATTACACATCCATTAGCATCTAAAATAGTAACTGTATATGTTCCTGCAATTAATCCTATAGCAATAGAATCTGTTTGATTATCGCTCCAATTGTATTGATAACCTCCTACACCTCCTGTAACTAAAGGAACAATTGAGCCATCTGCTTCTCCAAAACAACTTACATCCAAGGAATCTAATGATACTGCTAAAGGTGGTGGTGGAGTAACTGTAAATGTAAATTGTCCTTTACATACATTAGCATCTAAAATATCTATGGTAAAAGTGCCTGATGCTATATTTTCAATAGAATTTTGACTTACATATCCTAATCCATCATTCCAATCAAACTGATAAGGAGGCGTTCCATTACCTACAATTAATTCAATACGTCCATCATTAAAACCGAAACAAGAGGGTGGAATTACTGCTTCAACAGAAGGATCTAAATCTAGTTCTAATTCTTTAACTTCTAAAACGTGATCACTTAAACAATCATTAGCATCTCTAACTGTAACATTATATAAGCCAATTGGTAAATTGGTTATTTGATTATTAGAAGTAAATCCATTGCCATCATACCAATTCCATTCATAGGGAGGAACTCCTCCTGAAACATTTAAAGTAAGTGTTCCATTTGTTCCTCCATTACAAGTGGCTAAAGTCATTATAGTATCAAACTCAAACGGAGGGGGAGAAGGGACTGTAAGTACTAATTGTTTTTCACAAAATTGATTGGTAATGGTAACTCCATAATCTCCTCCTGTAAGATTATTGATATCTTCTGTGCTTGCTCCATTACTCCAATTATATGAGATAATAGGGAAAGAACTATTTACATCTAAATCTATGGCTCCTACAGGATTATCATAACATTCAACAGGAGTAATATCCGAATTAATGATCATTGCATTTTCTGTTTCACAACAAGGATTGACTTCAATATCCACTATTTTTGTAACAATGCATCCTAAAGAATTTTCTACTGTTAAAACAACGGATTTTGTTCCTAAAGAATTAAATGTAACATTATGCGGTCCAATTCCTGAAGCTGTTTGAGGAATAGAGCCTACTCCAAAATTCCAAGAATGTCCTATTATTGTTCCTAAGTTTGTTGAAGAAGCATCTGAAATAATAACATTATCACCAATACAAATAGAATTATCTGGATCACTGATTGAAAATTGAGCATCAGGTCCTTCAAATTCTCCTGTTCCTCCCCAATCAATAGAAAATCCATTCCCTGTAGAAGTAAAATTATTAATTGCTAAAGCATAACTTGTTCCAGCTACCATATCCAAAGCCGCTAACCAATTATCATTTCCTCCTCCACAACCAGGATCTTCTGTAACATCAGATGCCGTATTATTTAAACCTGTTGGTCCCATACATGTGCTAGGAAAATTAAAATCTCCTGCTGCCATACATCTTCTTACTATTTTACCTGAACAATTTGTTACACCATTAGGTAATTCATAGACTACAAAATCTAAATCATCTGTTGGATTGGTGGGCGTTAGTGTAAAAGTAAGTGTTCCAGAAACGCCACAAGTCCAAGCAAACCAAGTAGAATTGGATTCTGATGGACCTCCTAAACCTCCTAAACAAGAACCTGCTAATTCATCTGGGTTTGAACCTGCTCCAGTAACGGATTGAACAGAAAAAGAAGATTTATCACATAAAAAAGCACGTGTGTTACAATCTGAACCAGGTTCTACAGGAGGGTTATAATTATTTAAACACAATTGAAATGTTCCTACATTATTAGAACGACCATCGACTCTTATAAAATATGTTTGTCCAACTGTTAAACCTCCTTTATATAGCTCTAATATATTTATGCCTAAATTATCGGTTTCACATTCTAACTCATTAATTGTTCCTCCACAAACACCTTCATATAAGGATATTTCAGGATTATTTAATGTGCCACCAGGAGAATTTGCAATATTTCCATTAATTGTAATGGTTATATCTGGAGCAACAGCAATAAAGCTAAACCAAACATCATTATTTCCATTGGTCATACAACTTGCAGGACCATAACCGGAATCTGTAGCTCCTACATTGGTAAAGGCTCCTGCACTTGAACACCAACTTATTACATCTGTTAATAGAATGGGATTATCACATTCATCATTAGAAGGTTGAGCTAATGCCAGTGTAGTTGTAAATAGAAATAAGAATATTATAGAATATTGACGCATCATGCGTATGAGTTTTAGTTCTAAATAATAACGAAAAAAGAGTTGCAAAAATATATATTTATTTGTCGTTTAGATGATATTGTTGTAGGATTAAGTTTTTTGTAACTTATTCTTGTAATTTTACATTTATGAATGGAAATATAGCAGATTATATCATATACAAGAATAACCAATTAATCGCATTTAATAAACCTTGTGGTTTAGCGATTCAATCTTCTACAGAAGATCATAAATCTTTGCATCAATTAGCAGAAATTTATTGTAAACATTCTTTAGGGATTATTCATAGGATTGATCAACCTACTAGTGGTGTTTGTATTTTTTCAAAAACTAAAAAAGCATTAGTTCATTTGAATCAACAAATGCAAAGTAGAAGTATAAAAAAAATGTATTGGGGAATTATCCCTAAAGGAGAAATCAAAGAAGAGGATACTTTAATCCATTTTATTAAAAGAAATGGAAAAATCAAAAAAGCATTTATTTCTACAAAAGAAGGAAAAGGATATAAAAAGGCTGAGCTTCATTATAAAATTATTTCTCATATTGATAATTATTCTTTAGTAGAAATAGAATTAATTACAGGTAGATTTCATCAAATACGAGCACAATTTGCGGAATTAGGTTTTCCTATTAAAGGAGATGTAAAGTATGGTTCAAGAAGAGGAAATAAAGATAGAGGGATTGCTTTACATGCTAAAAGTCTATCCTTTACTCATCCTGTAACTCAAGAAAAAATATTGCTTGAAGCAGAACCTCCTAAAGATGATATTTGGAGTGCTTTTCAACTATAATATATAAAGGCTACTTAAACATAAAGCCTCCTGTGATTTTGTTGAGAGTGATCTCATTCTCAAATATACACAGGAGGCTCTTTTTTATCATTCTAGAGTTTGGAATGATTGATTTCCTATAAATCTAGTAATAATGTAATAGGATCTTCTAATAATTTTTTAACTTTTACTAGAAAAGTAACAGAAGTACTTCCATCAATAATTCTATGATCATAGGATAAGGCTAAATACATCATTGGACGAATTTTAACTTCGCCATCTATTGCCATAGGTCGTTGTTGAATCGTATGCATTCCTAAAATAGCTGATTGTGGTTCATTGATAATTGGAGTACTCATCATAGAACCAAAAACACCTCCATTAGTAATAGTAAATGTTCCTCCTTTCATTTCATCTAAAGTCAAAGTACCATTTCTAGCTTTACCTGCTAATTCTTTAATTTTCAATTCGACTTCATGAAATTTTAAAGATTCTGCATTATGTACTGGTGGTACAACCAAGCCATTAGGTGTAGAAATTGCGATAGAAATATCTGCATAATCATGATAAATGATTTCATTAGTATCACTATCTATCTGGGCATTAACATCAGGCATTTCCATTAAAACTTTGGAACAAGCTTTAGTAAATAAGGACATAAAGCCTAATTTAATACCATATTTTTCTACAAATTGTTCTTGATATTTTTTCCTTAAAGCCATTACATTGGTTAAGTCCACTTCATTGAAAGTGGTTAACATGGCAGTATTATTTTTTGCGGAAACTAATCTTTTAGCAATAGTTCTTCGCATACGACTCATTTTTTTACGAGTTTGTACACGACTAAAAGTATTAGATGATGTAACAACTTGAGTTGTGTTTTCTTTAGTAGGAGTTTCTTTTGGTGAAGAAGTCTTTTGATTTTTTGCTTCTATGGCTTTTAGAACATCCTCTTTAGTGATTCGTCCATCTTTTCCAGTTCCTTTAATATCAGAAGAAGAAAGATTATTTTCTTCCATTAATTTAGATGCAGCAGGAGAAGGATGCCCTGTAGCATAATTTTCTTTTGAAGAGGTTTCTTTTTGAGATACTTCTTCCTTTTTTTCCTGTTTGACTTCTGCTTCTTTTGAAGAAGGAGCTGCCCCATTTTCATTGGTAACAGAAGTATCAATTTTAGCCACTAATGCTCCAATTTCTAAATCTTGTTCTTCTTCTGCCACCCAAATTAATTTCCCAGCAGCCTCAGCAGGAAATTCTAAAGTAGCTTTATCTGATTCAAATTCACAAATAGATTCATCCATTTCTACATATGAACCATTTTCTTTTAGCCATTGTGATAGTGTAACTTCGGTGATCGATTCCCCAATGGTAGGAACCCTCATTTCTATTATACTCATTTATCTATTATTAGACATTTAGAAGATTAATTTTTAATAATAATTTGGACAATTATTATCTATTTGCAAATGTACGTTTTTTTATATGTAGTGTAAAGTTCAAATGTTATTCTTTAAAACATTTTTAATAAAAAATAAAATCTCTTATACCTAACTTGTAAGTATAAGAGATTAATAAGTTGAAGTTCTTTATAAATATTTTCCTTCTAAAATGGATTTCTATTAATTGCTCTCCATGTTTCTTTAGACATAATATTGTATGTTCCATATACTTTAAACAAAAAATACCAATCTTGATGGGTACTATCTCCTCTCTGACCTCCTGGACCATTATTTCCGAATCTTCTATCTGCTAATTGAGCAGCAATAGAACCTGTAGCAGCTTCTATTAAATCATTATCAACATAAGTTGTACTTACATCATCTAAATAATCAGTAAATGTTTTACGGAAGCCTAAATCTAATCCCATGAAAAATTTTCTATCAATATTATATCTAATATCTAAACCAAAAGGAACACTAATTTGAATTAAAGAGTATGGAGTTCTTTCAGGATATTCTGCCAGACCTTGTCCCTCTGTTGCTAAAGGTTGTAATGCATGCCATTCATCATTCAATTCTGCTTTGGGATTGAAATGAAAAACAGCCGCACCACCATATAAAAAAGGAGACACTCTACCAAAGGGTCTATTTCTCATAATTAAGGGGAGAATATCAATTTCTGCTGTTAATGCAAATTCTGCTAAATGAGATTTAAAATGTAAATTTCTTTTCCTATGTCCTACAGAATAATCATATGCTCCAATACTACCATAAGAAACTTGAGCTTTTGCAGCAAGTGCAGGAGAAAAATTATATCTAAAGAATAAACTTCCAGAATAATTAAAGCCTTCCATAACAATAATGCTTCTTGTTAAATCTCCTTGATATAAAAAAGTACCAAGTCCTAGACCTATTTCTGAAAATTTTTGAGCTTGAGTGGTATTAGAAAAAATACTTGACAAAGTAATTACAAGTATTATCATTTTCTTTAAAAAATTCATGACAGTTTGTTTAAGTTTCATAGTAATGAGGAGTAAAAGTATGATTTTTTTCTCATTACATATAACAATGAAAAATAATTAACACACAATCTTAGCTCATTGAAAATGAAGCCATTAAACACATTTTAACTTTATGTAATACACAATTTGTTGAAAGAGAGTTTTCAAGAAGCAATTCATAGAATTTAAGACTAAATTTATAATGATAATCTTTATTAAAATTTAGTCTTAACAATCATTAATTTAAGACTAAATTTTTAATCTTTTCAAAATATAATAGTATAAATATTCTATGTGTATATCCTTAATACGCTTGATTTTTTACAGGCTCAACTATTTTTATAGAGTAATCTTTTATTCTATAAAATTTCATTTTTTGTTGACCTTGTTCTACAGAAATAAATAAACGAGAACAATTATAAATAATTTTAAAAGGTGCATCAAAATCAATCATTTTCCCTTCTTTAGACTCTACAATGGTATCATAATTAATGATTCCATTATGGTAATATGAAGTAACTCTCATTTGATGTTTAGAACCTTCAATTTTTTGAAGATGAATCCAGTTTCCTTCACCTAACCCTCCTAACCATTGAGCTGATTTTGGAGTGTTTTCAGGTCGTTCATTTGCTTCAATTAAATCTTCCCTTACTACTTTTTCTCCTACTAAATTTCCTTTTGTATTATTCCATAATAATTTAATATTATCCCATCTACTCATTTTAAAATTTTCTAGAGGACTATCTTTATCTTTTTGTCTAAAAACATTAGATTGATATCCTACATCAATAGCCGTTCCTACAGGACTAGCTCTTACAGTTGGAGTAATCACTAATTTTATTTTATCCCATTTATGAGTTCCTCCAGCTAAAATTGCTCCACAAACAAAGCGAGAACAATTGGTAGAACCAGGATTGAATGTGGTATATCTTACACTTCCTTTTTCTTGAATATTATGAACAAACTGTATTGTTTTTTCATAATTCATTTTATCATATAAACTAAAATATATTGTACCCTCTCCATGAGTAAAAGCGGTGATATCAAACAAATAATCAACTAATTCTTGAATATTTTCTAATTCTCCTTTATCATTAATTTGAGCTTTTATAGGAATATTAAGATTGGGATCTGTATTTTCTCCTCTAGCTCTTCCTTGACCATGATCACAAGTATATCTTCCAAAATCGAAATATTCTATTTTAAGCGTTTCCTTGTGTATTAAACACATAGCAGCATGACCTACTTTAAAATAACAATCTTTAAAAACACCAATATTGTATAAAAACCGAAATACAGGTTCAGCTCCTTTAGACCATGTTTCAGGCCAACCAATAACCATACAAATACAATCTTCCTTTAACATTTCCTATTAATTTGTTATTTACAAAGGTAGTGATTCAGTTATAATTTTGATAGAATTTATATTTCAGCAGCTAATTTAGTCCCTTGTTCAATAGCTCTTTTAGCATCTAATTCAGCGGCAACATCTGCTCCTCCAATTAAATGAACAGGAATTCCTTTTTCTTTTAAAGGTTCATATAATTCTCTAAAAGGTTCTTGACCTGCACAAATGATAATATGATCAACTGGAAGAATTTGACTTTCTCCTCCTCTTAAAATATGTAAGCCATCATCATCAATTTTTTGATATGTGACTTGCCCTATCATTTTTACTTGCTTCATTTTTAAACTAGCTCTATGAATCCAACCTGTTGTTTTACCTAAATTAGCTCCATGTTTTCCTTGAGAGCGTTTTAATAAATAAACTTCTCTAGGAGATGTAGCAGGTTCAGGTGTTTTTAAAGCACCTCCTTTAGTATAATTCATATCTACACCCCATTCATTCATATAATGAGCCACATTTAAAGCGGTAGATTCTCCTTCATGAGTCAAATATTCAGCCACATCAAATCCAATTCCACCTGCACCAATAATTGCTACTGATTTGCCTACTGATTTTTTATGGTATAATACATCTATATAGGATAAAACTTTAGAATGATTTTCTCCTTCAATACCTGTTTTTCTAGGAGTAACTCCCGTTGCTAATATTACTTCATCAAAAGAGGAAAGAAGTTCTGCATCTGCCTTAGTATTTAAATGAAGTTGTACTCCAGTAATTTCTATTTGCTTACTAAAATAACGAATGGTTTCATAAAACTCTTCTTTTCCAGGAATTCTTTTTGCCATATTAAACTGCCCTCCTATTTCATGAGAGGCTTCAAAAAGATGTACTTCATGCCCTCGTTGAGCTGCAATAGTAGAAGCTGCTAGTCCTGCAGGTCCTGCTCCTATAACGGCAACCTTTTTCTTTTTAGAAATAGGTTTATTAATAATAATTTCTGTTTCATGACAAGCCCTCGGATTGACTAAACAAGAGCAAATTTTTAATTCAAAAGTATGATCTAAACAAGCTTGATTACACCCAATACAAGTATTAATTTCATCCACTCTATTTTCCATTGCCTTTTGAACCAATTCTGGATCTGCTAAAAAAGGTCGAGCCATAGAAACCATATCTGCATGATGATCTGATAAAATATTTTCAGCGACATCAGGCATATTAATTCTATTAGTGGTGACTAAAGGAATATTTATTTTCCCCATTAATCGTTTTGTTACCCAACTAAATCCTCCTCTTGGAACCATTGTAGCAATGGTAGGAACTCTTGCTTCATGCCAACCAATGCCTGTATTAATAATTGTGGCTCCTGCTTTTTCTATTTCTTTGGCTAAATATTCTACTTCTTCCCATGTACTCCCATCATCTACTAAATCAAGCATTGAAAGGCGATAAATAATAATAAAATCTGTTCCTATTGTTTCTCTTGTTCTTTTTACTATTTCAATAGGGAATTTTATTCTATTAGTATAACTTCCTCCCCAACTATCCTCTCTCTTATTCGTTTTTTGAACAATAAATTGGTTGATTAAATATCCTTCAGAACCCATTATTTCTACACCATCATATCCCGCTTGTTTGGCTAAAACAGCACAATTCACATAGTCTTGAATTGTTTTTTCTATTTCTTCCTCTGATAATTCTTTAGGAGGAAAAGGTGTAATAGGAGATTTTATAGGAGAAGGAGCTACTAAATTAGGATTATAAGCATAACGTCCCGTATGCAAAATTTGCATACAAACTTTACCACCATTTTCATGTACTGCTTGGGTTATAACTTTATGATGTTTTACTTCTTTTTCATTCGTTAATTTACCTGCCCCCATAAAAACAGCACCTTCTTCATTCGGTGCTACTCCTCCAGTAACAATTAAACCAACTTGTCCTCTAGCTCTTTCAGCATAAAATTCCGCTAAACGTTCAATACCTCCAGGAAGTTCTTCTAAACCTGTATGCATTGAACCCATTAAAACACGATTTTTCAAAGTTGTAAATCCTAAATCTAAAGGAGCTAATAAATGTGGGAATTGAGACATTATTGTTATCTATTTTTCTATTCAAAAACTCGAAGATAAATACATTTTTGATAATCAAAAAAATGTTATGGTTCTTCCTTTATATTTTAGTGCTATTTATCTAAATAAGACATTAATAGATATTATTACGAATTGTTTTTATTTGATAAATTTCAAACAATTGTTTTAAACTACAAAAAATAAGGGTAATTTTAGCCCTTAAAGATTTTATGAACGGATGGCTAAAAAGAAAAAAGAAGATACATTAATTTTAGAAGAAAATCATCTTCCAAAGAATAGTATATATATTAAAGGGGCAAGAGCTAATAATTTAAAAAATATAAATTTAGTTATTCCTAAAAATCAACTTATTGTAGTTACAGGAGTTTCGGGTTCTGGAAAATCATCTATTAC
>JAHDII010000085.1 GCA_020630895.1 Saprospiraceae bacterium | reverse complement strand
GCTGTACCACTCCCATCAGAACAATCCATTTGAATTTGAAAGGTATAATCTCCAGACAAGAGAGTCCCCCCAATATCTGTTGATAGCGAAGAAGGTGAAACAATTTGCGCATTGGCACCTACTGGTTGAGAAATTAATGTCCAAAGTATTGTACTGTAATCTCCGTTTAATGTTGAAGCTTGTCCTTCTAATGTAAAAGATGATTCGCAAAAAGTGGTAGATATACCAGCATTAACAGTACATGTTTGACTATATGAAATATTACTTAATGAAACAAAAACAATAAATAGGTAAATTACTTTTTTGTATAAAAAAATATTATTAAAATTCATTTTTGCTATGGTTTAGACTTGATTTCTAAGTTATTATATAAGAATTAAATCAAAATCTATACCAAAGAAATTATGAGCTTGAATTATCATTATTCAACGACCCAACTTTCTTTATTATTACTTTTTCGTTCTTTTATTTCATCATAGATTTTATCTGTTTTAGGATCTAATGTTCCCATAATTCTATCCCAAAAAGAGAAATAAAACCCAAAATTTCCTCTGTTATATTTATGGTGTAAATTATGTGCTACACTAGTGTTCACATATCTTCCAAATTTAGATTGAATTAATTTTTTAGGGAATATTTCATATCCCAAATGACCAATTACATTAATAATAATAGAAAATAAAAAGAAAAAAACAAACATCACTTGATGAACAGGCATGATAAAAGCGATTACAACTAAAACACCTGCTTCTACAACAGCTTCCAAAGGATGAAAAGAATAGGCAGCCCAAGGGCTCGGATTTCTAGATTTATGATGAGTTAAATGAAAAATGTTGTATAATTTTTTATGATGCATTAAACGATGTGTCCAATAAAAATATGTATCATGTATGAATAACATTAAAATAAAACTGATGAATAAATAAGGGATTCCATAAGCATGAATATCATTATATATTTGAGTATAAGGTTTAAAAACAAAATTAATTAATAATGCAATTATGGAAAAAATAATCATTGAAATAAAAGAAAAAAAGACTTCTCTTTTATAATCATCCATTTTAGGAAATTTATTTTGAATTCTTAAATGTTTAAACTTGTTGGGAAAAAAGATATAAAAAAATAAGAATGCTATACCTGCAATTAAAAAATATCTAGTAGTAATACTAGAAAAAATAAATGTCCAAATTTCAAATAAAGAGTTCATAATAATTCATTTTTTACAATTAGGAAAAACGTTATAATGAATGTTTAAATCATTCACACTTCAAATGTACAGAGGATAATAATGGAATGTAATTAACAAAAGATAATTTCGTTTTTTGAAATTATTTTTTCATCATTCTTTTTCTAATACGACTTAATGAAACAGGTGTAACACCAATAAAAGAAGCAATATATTTTTGAGGAATATCATTCAGTAAATGATGATAATTTTTTAAAAAATCTACATATCGTTCTTCTGGAGAAAACATAACTTGAGCTTCTAGCCTTTTGATAGATTTTCCTAAATTAGACAAAATCATATCTTTACTCATTCGTTCTAAATTAGAATTATCTCGATATAGTTTTTGCATTTTATTCCAATCAAAAGTAATGAGAAAAGTTTCAACTATAGCTTGATAAACAACGGTGCTGGCTTCTTTAAAAATAATGGTATTATAAGAAGCAACAACCTCTTCTGATGAAGCAAAAAAAATAGTTTTTTCTTCACCATCTTTTATATGATAACCTCGAATAATACCTCCAAGAATAAAACCTATTTTCCAACTTTTTTTATCTAGGTCAATAAATATTTTACCTTTTTTTAAAACCGTTAAATCTGCTTGAGAAAACAATTGTTCAAAATCGGAAACTGCTAAATATGGAAATTTAGAAAATAAACTTTGGCGTATTTTTTCTATTTGAACAGACATTATATATTCTTCTATTTTAAATGTCTGTTTTAGATATTCTTTTATGAACTTCGCCAATTTGCATTACGGCAGCAGAACCATACCAAGGATGTAATTCCATAATTAATGAACCTGCTTTGATGGCGGGATCAGAAGCCGTTAATTTTTCGGCTTCTTCAATAGTTTCTACATCAAAAATATAAATTCCTCTTAAATCACCATCATCTAAAAAAGGACCTGCTAATACTAATTTTCCTTCTTCAGCTAACCGATTAATATTATCTAAATGAGCTCTTTGTAATTTTGCAGCTTCTAAAGAATCTTGACTTCTATTAGGTCCTCTTTTTAAAAATGCCACGACATATTTATGCATTCCATATTTGTCAGCACCCAATTTGTTAGCAAGTTCTTCATCAAATTTATTTTCTATTTTTTTAGGAATAGAATCTTCATGCTCTCCAGATGTTGTAATATCATTACAAGCAAAAAACAATAAAGCAATTAGAATAAAAAAGATATTATTTTTCATTTTCTTCTGGTATTGGTTCTAAATAAATAGGTTTGGGTCTTGTGCCCAAAAGTATGATTAGAAAAATTATCAATAATAATAAAATAATAGCTCCCCAAATAGATACACCTAAAATCCAAAGCCATTTTATTTTAAATACAATTCCAAAAATAATACTAAAGATACTTCCAAAACCAATAATATAAAGCAAAGACATTCCTAGTATTTCTCCTATTCGTTGTCTTCTTTCTTTACGTTTCTTTTTGCGTTTTTCTTTTTTTGTTTCTTCTATTTTTATTTGTTGCTCTACTTTAGGAAGATGAACAGTAGCATTTCCAATATTAGGCATTTGTAATAAGAAAAGAATGAATAAGAATCGTAGTAATAGCATAATAATTATAATTTTCCGAACATCGTCCGTATGATTTCAATACAAAAGAAGAAAATTCCTCCTAGGGTAATATACGTACCATATTGTAAATATTTAAAAAGTTCTAAATCTTTAACTTTTAATCCTTCTTTCATATCCGTAATATGTCCATGAGAACTCATTAATGTATAAATCCAATAAATACCAAAGCAAACAACTAAAACTTGCCCAAAAATTCTTAATGCCCAGTTTCTAGTAAATTCTCCTAAAATAGCTAATAAGCCTCCTAAAGGAATCATATATATAGATTGATAAATTAAGGAGCTTGAAACATCAAAAATTTTTGTAATGCTATCAGGCATTTGATAGCCATTAATAGTTGTTATCTTTTCAAATAATTTAGGCAATGTTTCTACTGATATCCAAGGGAGAGCAATTCCAGCAAGAACTAATAATCCTCCAATAATTGAAATAGGACTAATACTCGAATCTTTTTTCTTCTTTGGAGGAGGCAAATAACTATTTGCAGCATCATGATATACTGGTTGTTGCTGTGTTGGAGGAATATATTGTTGTTGCTGTTGAGGCGGCGGTGGTGTATATTGTTGCTGTGGTGGTGTATATTGAGGTTCTACAGGTGGAGGAGTCTCAATATGTCCATATTCTTCATAGTAGTCATTTAATCCTTTACTAGGATTATTTTTTAAATACTCTTGCAAACTTGGTTTTTTATCCATAATTTTAAAACTGCATTTTATTTGATGATATAAAGTTAAAAATAATTATATTAATTTTAACTTATATTATTGAACGAAAAATATTCTTATATTTGTTATTACAAATAGTTAACCAAAAAAATTTAAATATGTTAGATCGTTTTAACAAATCGAGTAATCCAATGTTGAAAAAGTTTGATAACTCGAAACCTTATGAAATTGATTACAATAGTTCTACAGGAACTTTAGATGCTCCAACAACAGCTATGGGTCAAATGACTCTGAATGGAACTTTGAATAAAACAGTAATGCTAATAGGGATTATGCTCCTTTCTGCATTTGTTACTGTTGCTTTTTTTCCTAGTCAAACAATGTTTTATGTAGGTGCTGGAGGTGCTTTTATTCTTTCTATTGTTTTAAGTTTTAAGCCTCAATGGTCGCCTACATTAGCTCCAATGTATGCTATTTCTAAAGGAATAGTTGTTGGTTTAGCTTCTGTAATTTATACTAGTATATCAGGAATGGATAATATCATATTCTATGCATTAGGATTAACAGTTTCTACTTTATTAGTGATGTTATTTATTTATCGTTCAGGTATTATTCCTATTACTCAACGATTTAAGATGATCGTTTCTTCTGCTGTAATGGGTATTATGCTTATGTATCTTGTAGTATTTATTATGAATATAGCTTTTGGATATAATGCTGCTTTTTTACATGATGGAAGCCCATTAGCTATTGGATTATCTTTATTTATTATTGTTGTAGCAGCACTCTTTTTATTAGTTGATTTTGATATGATAGATCAAGGAGTAAAAACAGGAGCTCCTAAATACATGGAATGGTACGGTGGATTCGCTTTATTATTTACATTAGCATGGATCTATCTTGAATTTCTTCGTTTATTAGCGATGTTAGCTAGTGGCGATTAATTTATAAAATTATATTTTAATTCATTTAAATATGAGTCATCCCGAATTTTAATAATTAAAATTCGGGATGTTTTTTATATATGAATAGAAGATGCTTCGTTTATAGTAAAAAATTAACGACTATATTTCATACAAGCCTTAATAAAAGATACAAATAATGGATGAGGATTTTCTACTGTACTTTTGTATTCAGGATGAAATTGAGCAGCAATAAACCAAGGATGCTTAGGTATTTCAATAATTTCAACTAAATTTTTATCAGGATATATTCCAGAACAAATCATTCCAGCCTCTTCTAATTGACTTTTATAATCATTATTAAATTCAAAACGATGGCGGTGTCTTTCTTCTATCATTTCCTTCTTATATATTTGATAGGCTTTAGACTCTTTTTTGATTTGACAAGGATATTTTCCTAATCTCATCGTTCCTCCTTTTTTAGTAATTGTTTCTTGTTCTTTCATTAAATGAATAATAGGATGAGCTGTTTTTTTATCCATTTCAGTGCTATTTGCATCTTGTAGATGAAGTACATTTCTAGCAAATTCAATAACAGCAGTTTGCATCCCTAAACAAATACCAAAAAAGGGAATACTATTTTCTCTAGCAAATTGAACAGCATTTATTTTTCCCTCAAAACCACGATCGCCAAAACCTGGAGCCACTAAAATTCCATCTAACCCTTCTAATTTATTTTTTACATTATTTTTATCTATATAATCAGATTGTACAGGTATAACTTCTACATAACATTCATTTTTAGCACCTGCTAAAATAAAAGATTCATAAATCGATTTATAAGCATCTTTTAATTCAATATATTTTCCAATTAATCCAATTTTAATTTTATGAGTAGGATTTTTTAGTTGTTTTAAAAAGCGTTTCCATTGTTTTAAGTCGGGTTCTTTTTTATCCATAATTCTAAGCTTATTGATCACTACACGATCCAATTGTTCTTCTAACATTAATAGAGGAACATCATAAACTGTTTTGGCAGTTTTAGCTTCAATTACAGAACTCACATCTACATTACAAAAAAGAGCCACTTTTCTTCGAATATCCATAGTAATATCATGATCTGTTCTACATACTAATAGATCGGGCTGAATACCTGCATTTTGTAATTGTTTTACAGAATGTTGAGTCGGTTTCGTTTTGAGTTCTTTTGCGGCTTCTAAATAAGGAAGTAAGGTAAGATGTATGACTAAACAATTATCGCTTCCAACATCCCATTTCATTTGGCGAACTGCTTCTAAATAAGGTAAAGATTCTATATCTCCAACAGTTCCTCCTAATTCTGTAATCACTACATTGAACTCTCCAGACTGACCTAACAACATCATGCGTCTTTTGATCTCATCTGTAATATGAGGAATAACTTGAACCGTTTTTCCTAGATAATCTCCTTTTCGTTCTTTTTGTATAACTGTTTGATAAATTCTACCTGTAGTAACATTATTAGCTTGTGAAGTAGGTACATTTAAAAAACGTTCATAATATCCTAAATCAAGATCAGTTTCTGCACCATCATCTGTTACATAACATTCGCCATGTTCATAAGGATTTAAAGTTCCTGGATCTACATTAATATAAGGATCAAATTTTTGAATAGTAGCGGATAAACCTCTAGCTTGTAGTAATTTAGCTAAAGATGCTGAAATAATCCCTTTTCCTAAAGAAGAAGTAACCCCCCCCGTGACAAAGATATATTTGGTCATTGTAATATTTTAAAACATAGAAAATATCATCACGGAATACAAAGGTAGTAAGATAAAAGAGAATGCCTAGTGAAATGATAAATATATTTTTTTTGACTTAGATAAATTAATAGAGATTAAAGTTAATTTGTTCATATAGCTTAGAAATTATAATAAAACCATCATTTAAACAGAATGATTTTTGCATCTTTTTTTCACTTTTACGTCTATATAAAAATAGATCATATTTTTATTATCACATAAATTATTATTTATAGTATGGATACTGCTGTTGTATGGAACAATATTAATAATCGATTAACGAATTTTGTTTTAGGTAAAGTTAAAGATTCAGATTTAACAAAAGATATCGTTCAAGATGTCTTTTTAAAAGTATTTACTAAAATAGATACTTTAAAAAATGATGATAAAGTGGTGGCTTGGATTTATC
Organism: Saprospiraceae bacterium; assembly: GCA_020630895.1. Classification (GTDB taxonomy): domain Bacteria; phylum Bacteroidota; class Bacteroidia; order Chitinophagales; family Saprospiraceae; genus JAHDCE01. The sequence goes on along the minus strand of JAHDII010000085.1, from coordinate 5,524 downwards.
AAATAGCAAGAAATGAAATTATTTCCCACTTTAGAAAGACTAAAAATAATATTTTGATAAAGGAAATAGAATTAACTCAAACATCAAATGAATCTTTAACTTCAGAAGTTGCAAAATGTTTACACCCTTTAATAGACTCTCTCCCTGAAAAATATAAAGAGGCCTTGATCCTAGCGGATATTGAAAAAATTCCACAGAAAGAAATTGCTAAAAGATTGAATATTTCCTATTCTGGAGCAAAATCTAGGGTGCAAAGAGGAAGAGAAATGCTAAAAGGAACACTTGAACAATGTTGTACGATTACAACAGACGTGTATGGAGATATACTTGATTACAAAATAAAAAGAAGTTGTAATGATATATCAGACGATTGTGATATTAATTGTAATTAATATCCAATGTCTCTATTAAAGGTTATCACGAATAATTGATTATAGCCAAATGTATCTTTTGAAAAAATACTTCGTTATTCCTCTCAACCGTAGCTATGGCTACGCTTTTCGAGTAATGTCTTGTCTTTTCTCAAAATCTCTCATTCGGCTTATATAAAAAACTTTTCGTGATAACCTTTATTTATTTTGCGTCTTTTTTTTGACATGACGTCTATAGAGTGAAAATTAAAAATAATAACAATTAAATATAATTATCATGTCAAAGAAAATTAAAGATCTCGTAAAAGAAACATATACAAATGTTGTAAATTCAGGTCCTGGTTGTGGTTGTAGTCCTACTTGTTGTAATACTCCTATTCAAGATTGGACGCTTAGCGAAAGTTACGAGAAAATTGATGGTTATGAAAAAGATGCGGATTATGGTTTAGGTTGTGGAATACCAACAGAACATGCCAATATTAAAGAAGGAGATACTGTTCTTGATTTGGGTTCAGGAGCAGGTAATGATGCCTTCGTGGCAAGAAGTCTTGTAGGAGAAAAAGGTCATGTCATAGGAGTAGATATGACAGAAGCAATGATAAACAAAGCCAATGAGAATAAACAAAAATTAGGCTTTGAAAATGTAGAATTTGTCTTGGGTGAAATAGAAAATCTTCCTCTTCAAGATGATTCAATAGATGTGGCAGTTAGTAATTGCGTTTTAAATTTAGTTCCAGATAAAAGTCGTGCTTATTCAGAAGTATATAGAGTATTAAAAAATAATGGTCATTTTAGTATGTCTGATATTGTTTTAAGAGGAGATTTGCCTGAAGGTATTCTTCAAGCTGCTGAAATGTATGCTGGGTGTATTTCAGGAGCCATGCAAAAAGAAGATTATTTAGATACAATTAAAAAAGTAGGATTTAAAAATATAAATGTTACGAAAGAACGTGTAATTGATGTACCTGATGAAGTATTTCTTCAATATGTAAATTCGGAAGAACTACAACAATTTAAAGCCACTAGTAATGCAATTGTTAGCTTGGGTGTTTATGCCGAAAAATAATATAAAATCAAGTTATATAAAACCTCATTGAGTTAAAAATTATGAAGTGTATTATTCACAAAATACTATTTCAAAGTAATTGTAATAATAACTGTCATCTGTGGACTCATTTACTGTGGACTTTTCGGATATATCTACAACTTAGATTAATAAATAAAGTTTCGTAATTTAAAATTTAAATACAATGGAAAATACAAACTGTTGTTCTACTAAAGAAAATAATAATTCAAATTGTTGCCCTCCTCCAATTGAGAAAGATACAAATGTAATGGGAATGAAAAAGAAAGTAGGAACATTTCTCTTAGGATTAGCGATTATTTTGGGAATTTCATCAGCATTTAAAGCTGCTACTCAAACAAATGATATTGGGGTACTTCCTCCTTCTATTGAAGATTTTGAATGGTTAGAAACAGATAAAGAAGTAGCATATGTATTTTTAAAAGGAAAAGAAGAAGAGCAAAACAAACTATTATCTAAACAAATCATAGATGTATTACTAGAGTTAAATGAATCAGGAGATTCAGCAGAATATTATGAGCTATCTTCAACTCATCAACATTACAATGATTTTATGAAACAAACAAGTGTTGAAACAGTACCAACACTTGTAGTGCTAGGTAGAGGAGGAGAACTTTCTTTGATAAATGAAGAATCTATGAATTCTATCAAATTATTTAAAGCCTATGTTGCAGCAACAACACCAGTAACTTCTTGTAAACCGTCTAGCTGTAATCCTTCTAAAAAATGTACTCCAGCACAGAAAGCCAAATGTGGTGTAAAAAAACAAAAATAAAATGTTAGAAAATATTCAACAGTGGACAAGTGGAATTATTGAAAGTCAATTAAATTCTCCTCTATTTTTTATTGCCGTTTTTTTATTAGGATTGATTGCAGCAGTTGGTTCTTGTTGTAATATTGGAGTCATTGCTGCAGTTACAGGTTATGCAGGTGCTCAAAAAGAAGAGAAAATATCTCATGTTAAAACAGGGTTTTCATTTTTTTTAGGAAATGTTATTTCCTTATCCTTATTGGGTATTTTAGCAGGATTGATTAGCCAATCTGTAGGTATTATTATTGGTGAATATTGGAAAATAGTTGCAGGGATTTTAGTGGTTTGTTTAGGATTAATGAGTCTAGATATGCTCCCTTTTAAATTTGAATTAGGAAATAAATTAAGTGCTAAAATTTCTACATTAGCAAATAAAGGATTTGTTTTTGGTTTAGCTTTGGGAGGCTTTGCAACAACTTGTTCTGCAAGTTGTAATCCAATTTTTCCTATTATATTAGGTACCTCTTTTCTTCAAGGAAGTATTCTATTGAGTGGGCTGACTCTTTTAATTTTTGCTATTGGTTACAGCCTTCCTTTAGGAGGAATATTAGCTGGAGCAGGTTTTGGATTTGATAAATTTTCAAGAAGATTAGTTAAAAATAAAAAAATATTTAGTGAAATTTTTGGAGTATTCTTAGTAATTGTTGGTTTTGGTTTATTGCTGGGCTGGGCTTAGTTTTAAGTTTTTATTTAGATGATACATTTTTCAAAAAATCAATTGAGCTATAATCAATAATTCGTGATAAAGTCTATTTTACAATCCCTCCAAATCGAAGTGCAAATTGAACACTAGGTAAGACATAAGTACCTTCTTGTTCATATCCTATAGGATTCCAAGCATCTATAAAGGGGGATGGAAATGAAAATATATCTACATCAGAAGGAATATCTGCATTAAAAATAGAACGTAAACGAATACCTGCTCCCACCGACCATTCAGAAATAAAACGACTTGCATTATTCCCCACTCTATTTCCTCCAAAAACAAACAAAAATGAATTACTAATCACTCGTTTTTTATAAGTTAACCGTTCAAAGAAGTTACCATTATCTCTACTAAAACTATCATACAACTTCCAATATTCTTGCTGATTAAAATATTGGGGTCCCATAAAAAGGTTGAATTTCCTTTGAGGGCCTTTGCGATAAAAACGATATTCTCCTCTTAAACGTAAACCATTTAAACTTCTAAAATTAGATGGTCCAAAAAGATTATTCGCTGTTAAATAATAGGGAAAAGGAATAATAGCTCCTATTTCTCCTTGAATAGAATTTTGTTCTTTTAAACGATATTCTACAGCAAACTGTATAGAACTCAAAGGCATTGGAACAATACTTAATGGAGAGTATTTTATAGATACTTTAGGAACAATAAAAGAATCTTTTTTAATATAAATAACTTTTTTTTCTTCACGCACTCGAATATCTTGAGCTTGAAGAAAAGAAGAACTACAAAAAACTATAATAAAAGTAAAAAATAAAAAATGAAATGTTTTCATATTATGATTGAATTGGGATTCTAGAAATTTCTTGAATATCATTAATATTGGAATAATCAAATTGATAAATATTATCTGTTCCTACACAAAGAAGTAAACCTCCTAATGGAATAACATCAAACGCTTGGAAGTGTGAAAATTGATGGAGCATTTGAATTTCTAAAGGATTACTAACATCAAATATTTTAAGCCCTTCTAAATCATCACAAACAAAAAGAATATTGCCATCTATACCCACTCCTTTAGGACGAAACATAGGATATACAGCAATTTCTTCAGGATTGTATATATCTGTAACATCAAATATTTTTAATTGATTAACATTATTCATACCCGCACATGGTCCTTGAGAATCGCCATCATGTAAAGTGACATAAGCATAAGTATCATTGGCTACAACAGGATCACAAGGAAGGATAGGAAACTCATAACCTACAGATGCCGTTTGTTGAGGAATTCCATCTTGTCCTATGGTATAAATAAATAAACCTTCTCCAGAACCAATAAATAATTTATCTTCATAATTAAAAATAGATTCTATTTGAGATCCTATAGTTTGAGTATTAATTTTATGAGGAAGAGAAGGATCTGTTAAGCTAAAAGTTTGTATTTGACTTTGATCTACAAAATATAAAAAATCACCTACAGTAATCATCCTTGCATAAGATCCAGCTACACCTGTCGTTGCTGCTTCTCCTACAGCATCACTTTTAATTCCTAAAGAATCACAAGAGGAAAATGAAAAACAAATAACAAAAAATAAAAGAGTATAAAAAATATTTTTTTTCATGACTTAAAATTTAGGAATTATCTATAACATTGAGGATTCGTTAATAATTGAGTTTCCCAACCAATAACAAGCCCTTGAGCTTCATCTACACATTCAAAATATACATTGGATGAAAATTCAGGAAAATTTTGACTCGAAGGAGGATAAATATCAGGAACTCGATTAACCATAGTGATATTATTAAAATCAGAAATATCAAAAACTAATAAATCCGTTACATTATCAGTATATAAATAATTATTTTTGATAGAAATATCTTTGCTTCCTGCTACTTTTATAAATTTAATAAAAACAGGGTTTTCAGGGTTACTATTATCAACAATATGAATTCCTTTATTCAAATCATTGACAAAAATATGCTGATCCTTATAATAAAACTTGCCTAACTGTTGTATGGTTTGTGGCCCTAAAACTTCTGTATTCTGCCAATCAGAATCAATACTATAAATAGGAGCTAAACCCTCTACTTGCCAATCATCATTAGACTCATAATTACAAGCAATAGTAAAAAACAAAGAAAGAAAAATGAGAGAAGAAAATATTTTTTTCATATTTTGATATATTATAATTCTTATTGCATTAACGAATAAAAAAATAAAAAGCTGCGAGAATAAAACCCCACTAATAATAATTAATTTGTAGTTTTTTCATATTTTATTTTATAATGAGGAGATAAAAGATCTATCACTTTAAATCGTTCATCTAATCGAAAACCAATAATCCAACAAATTTCTCCTTGAGATTCTAATATCCAAACTCTTTCCTTTTCAGGTATAGATAATTTTAAATCTCTAAAATAATCTTTTACTTTTTTCTTTTTCCCATTCATTCCTAAAGGAAAAAAAGAATCACCATTTTTCCAATGTCTTACACATAAAGGAAAATGAAGTCGTTCTAAATTTAAAACAGCAATATTTTGATTAGAGTCTAGTGATTCTATTTTTTTTATAATATTTATTTTTAATTTTT
>JAHDII010000084.1 GCA_020630895.1 Saprospiraceae bacterium | reverse complement strand
AATCCTTTTACATCTCTTTGTTCACAAATTTCTATAGGAGTATTGATATAAATTTCAATAAAATCTTTTTCTCCTATAATTTCTTTTGCAAAATTTCTTATTTCTTGAGTAGGACTAATAAAGGAATTAAGGGTAATAATTCCAGAGTTCAAATATAATTTAGCCACCTCTGCAATTCGTCTAATATTTTCTTTTCTATCTTCAAGAGAAAATCCTAAATTACTATTAATCCCTACTCTAATATTATCTCCATCTAATACTTGAGGGAAAAAGCCTTTATTATATAATTGCCTTTCTAAAGCTTGAGCTACTGTACTTTTGCCAGAACCAGAAAGCCCAGTAAACCACAATACTTTAGCTTTTTGATTTAACATTTTTTCTCGATCTTCACGTTGCAATAAGCGATCAAAAATAGGATGAATATTATTTGTTGTATTTTTCAAATGAATCTAGATTTTATTTTTTTAAACAAATTTCGTACACTACCTCTAGTAATTCTTAACCAAAATTTTTCGTGAAAATAGTATAAAATAGTTTTTGAGATTAATTCTGTAATAGCTATGATTAATGCTACTCCTTCTGCTCCTTTACCTAGTACTTTCCCTGAAATTAAAAAAGTCATTGAGGTTGCCACTATTCTCCAAGAGATTGTTTTATGAAGAATATCTTTATTTTGGATGTTTTTATTTTTCCAGAAATATTGCCATAACCGTTCATGTAAATAGTAAGCTATAAATTTTAGGGGTGTTTCAATAATCATTATCCATAAAGACTTTTCCATTTCTGGAACTCCATAAACAATCCAAGTAACAATTAAAGCGATTAAGAATGTATCTAACATCGCTATTAATCTCCAAGAAATACCTTTTAATAAAGACCTTAAGTGAGATTCTTTTGGATAATGTTTATCCATTAATTTTTTACAGTTGCTTTAATATTCACAATATCTCGACCGATACTTTGATAATAAAAACCTAATTCTTGCATTCTGTCTAGATCATATAAATTTCTACCATCAAAAATTACAGGTTGTTTTAATGCTTTTTTAATTAGTTTAAAATCAGGAGTTCTAAAAGTACTCCACTCTGTAATAATAGCTAGTACATCAGCATCTACAAGAGCCTCATATTGATTTTGAACTAAGGTAATTTTATTACCATATTTTTCTTGAATATTTTCCATTGCCTCAGGATCATAGGCCTTAATTATTGCTCCTTCTGCTAATAATCCATCTATAATATATAAGGCTGGTGCTTCTCTTATATCATCTGTATTAGGTTTAAATGCGAGTCCCCAAATTGCAATTGTTTTACCTTTTAACTCTCCATTAAAATAGTCTTTAATCTTTTCGACTAAAATTTTCTTTTGGTTATTATTAACCCCCATAACAGATTTTAGAATTCTAAAATCATATTTATTTTCTTCTGCTGTTTTAGCTAATGCTTGTACATCTTTAGGAAAACAACTTCCTCCATATCCAACTCCAGGAAATAAGAATTTTTTTCCTATTCTTGAATCACTTCCCATTCCTTTACGAACCATATCAACATTAGCACCTACTTTTTCACAAAGATTTGCAATTTCATTCATGAATGTAATTCTAGTTGCTAAATATGAGTTAGCTGCATATTTAGTCATCTCAGCAGATTTTTCATCCATTAAAATGATAGGGTTATCAGATCGAAGAAAAGGTTCATATAATTCCTTCATGATTTTAAAAGCCTTTTTAGAAGAAGTACCTATAACAACTCTATCAGGTTTTAAAAAATCATCTACAGCTACACCTTCTCTTAAAAACTCTGGATTAGACACTACATCAAAAAGACTTTCATCTAAATTCTTAGCCAAAGTAGCATGTACTTTTTCAGATGTTCCTACAGGTACAGTACTTTTATCAACAATAACTTTGTAATCTTTAATTAGAAAAGATAATTGATTAGCTACTCCTAAAATATATGATAAATCAGCTGATCCATCTTCTCCTGGAGGCGTAGGTAATGCTAAGAAAATAATTTCTGCATCTTGTATTGCTTCTTCTATTTGAGTAGTAAATTGTAATCTTCCTAATTTAGTATTTCTTTCAAATAATAAATCTAGTCCTGGTTCAAAGATCGGAACAATGCCTTTTTGCATTTTTTCAACCTTATTTTCATCTATATCTACACAGATTACATTATTTCCTGTTTCAGCAAAACAAGTTCCTGATACAAGCCCTACATATCCTGTTCCAATTACTGCTATATTCATTTTTTTTAATTAGTAATTTGCTGAAAATCAACAAATTAAATGTTATATATTTTTATATTTATTATTTTTAGGCAAGGCTTCGCCTCTAATGAGTCGCAAAAACTATTAGCAAAAATGTTGTTTTAATATTCTTTATTATAAGGTTATTTTTTAAAAAGTTGTTATTAATTTAGGTATTCTTCTTAAACATCGCTTATCTACATCCATTAACAAAGAATAACCCAAACTTTTAATCTGTAAACCAAATTTTGATTTTCTATTTTTCTTTACTAGAAATCCTTTAACTCCTGTCATTGTTCCACCAATTATTTCAACTAAATCTCCTTCACATAGTTGAGAAAATTCAGTTTCAATATTTGAAAATTCTCCTGTTACCCTCTTTAATAATTTTATTTCTTCTTCAGGAATTGAAATAAGATTTTCAGAAAATTTCACAAATTTAATAACATTTTCTGTTTCTAGTACTTTTATATATTGTGATTTTTTAATTTTCACAAAAACATAGCAATAAATTAAAGGCAATTCAACATTTTTTACTCTTCTAGTAAAAACCCTTTTTACCTTATTTGTAGGCAAATATGTTTCAATTCCTTTTGCCTGTAGAAATTTAGCAACAACTTTTTCCCTTTTAAATTTGGTATAAATAGCAAACCATCGGGCTTCATGAGTTACTAAATGATTTTCTATTGCCTTTGTTTTCATTTTGCTATTGAATTTTTCAATTCAGTATTTTTGTATCATAGTTGAAAGTATGGAGCAAAAAATTAAAACACCCTTTGTAAATTATTAATCATATTTGATTACTCCATACATTTCAACTATATTAATCTTTAGACCAAAGCATTAATGGCTCTGGATCGTAATTTTTAAAATTAATTGTTAGAGCTTCTTCTGGGCTATAAATCAAATATCTAATTTTTCGTTCAGATACTTTTTCTGCCTTTTCAATTAAATTTAAAAGATATATTTTATCAATATTTCCAATAAAAATTAAATCTATAATTTTAGTATCTAAGCCTTTAGAAAAATCTCCTACCACAAATACTTTTTCAACATCTCCTAATTTTTGAATTACATTTTCTACAATAGTATCCAATCCTACATATTTGAGAATTATTTTATGTATTTCATTAAATAAAGGATGTGATTTATTAGCTTGAAAGAACTTCTTATTTCCTCTCATAAAAGAACGCAACATACCTGCTTTCTCAAATCGATTCAGTTCTACTCGAATGGCATTGGAAGACTCTCCAAACTCTCCTTCAAGTCCTCGAAGATAAGCTGTCATATTACTATTTAAAAAGAATTTTAATAGTAATTTAATTCTAGTCTTGGATGAAATTAGTGTCTCTATCATAATTGAGTAACAAAATTACTCAAAAGTATTAAACCACAAAAAAAATTCACACTTTTTTAACATTTTGACTTTGCTTATGCTAGAACTCCTAAAAATATTTTTTAGTCTTTTATTTCTAAAATTTTTAATTCTACTCTCTGATTTTTCTTTCTTCCTGCTAGAGTATCATTAGAGGCAATAGGAACTGTTTTCCCATATCCTCGATATTCTATTCTATTCTCAGAAATCCCATTTTTAACAAAATAAGCTCTTACTTCTTTGGCTCTATCTCTAGAAAGTTCACTTGCGAACTCACTACTGCACCAACCATTGGTATGACCTCCAACTTCGACAATCAAATTTGAATTTTTCTGAAGGAAATCTAATACTCTTTTTAGTTCTGCAAAAGATTCATCTTTTAAAGAACTTTTATTAGCATCAAAGAAAATATTATTCATAGGAATAACTTGTCCTACCTTAATTGGTACTACTTGAATATTCTGATTGAGCTCTACATATTCTGGATCCTTTTTAGGTTGAGGCTGAGGAGTAGGTCGAGGCTTTGAAGTAGATTGTTGTCTTCTTTTTTTCCATTCCTCCATTTTTTTTTGAGTTTGATCTTTTTCTTTTTCCTTTACTAGGATAGTTACTTCTTCTTTCAGTTCTTCTTTTATAGGTTCTTCTAATTCTTCTTTCAATTCCTCTTTAACTTCAGCAATGATTAATTCTTTAAGCTCCAATTCTATGGGTGTATTTTCACTATCAATAGAAGCTTTTGTTAAAGGAATTTTATCCAGTTCCATTCTATTTTTCTTTTCAACTTCTACGACTACGTCTTCAATAATTTTTTCAGAATCTTCTGTTGGAGATTCTTTCTCTAGCTCTGCTTTAATTTCATCCATCAATTCTTTTCGGAGTTCTGCTTTAATTTGTTCTGTCAATTCTTTTTTTAATTCTATTCGAACTCTTGCTTCTATTTCTTCAAAAGAAGGAGTATTTTCCTTTATAGGCTCTTCTTTTTCTTCTTTAGAATCATTTTCTTTTTGAGGTGATTCTTCTACATAAAATGGATCTTTAGATGGTTCTTCTTTGGGTTTTGAATTTTCTTTAGATGGAGAAGATTCTTTTTCTTTATTCTCATCTACATAAAAAGGATCTGTAGGTTTTGTTGTTGGTTCTTCTTCTTTTTCGTAATTATTTAATTTATCTGCTAAATCATCTAATTCGCCATCTTTACTTGGCGGATTATTAGGTTTTGGTTTTTCTTTTGGAGTTTCTTCTTTTGGAGTTTCGTTAGGAGTGGTATTTTCTTCTACTTTGTCATTTTGAGGGAGTTCTTCATCTTCATTTTTATAACTATTAAATTTATCGTATAAATCATCTAATTCACCATCTTTATTGGGTGAATTTTTAGATGGTTTTTCTTCATCTTTATTATAAGTATTTTTTGGAGGAGTAGAAGTATTTTTTTTCGGAGGATCAGAAGGACTTGTTGTAGTAGGGTTATTTTCAGCTTCCATTTCTTGATAATATTTCTTTTTAAGTGCTTCTAATTCAGGATCATAATTAGGTTTTGAACTAGGCTGACTTGTTGGATTTTCATAAGCATAATCATTCTTATTTTCTTCAAGGGGCGTTTCTTCATAAGAAGGTTGGATTTCAGGTTTATTCTCCTTTTTCTTTTTCAGTTCTGCTAGTTCTGCTTCTAATCTTTTTAAGTCTGCTTCTAATTTTTTTTCTTCCTCAGAAGGAGGAGTATCTTCATATTCAAGAGATACATCATTAGGATTATCAGAATCTAATTCTTCTAAAGTTTCACCAGATAATTCCATGTTTTCACTAATTGGAAAATATCCTTCAATATCTGCATAGACTTCTATATCATCTCCATAAGGAAGCACCACTTGATAAGAACCATCTTCTTTGGCTTCAGTGATATTATCTATATCATCATTATCATTAATAGGATTATATTTTACCTTTGCTTTAATAGGTTTATTGGTAGAAGCATCAATAATTTTTCCTGTAACTAACATTACTGGTTCTGGTTTGGCTTCCTTAGGCAAACGAATTCTAAATAAATCGGACATTCCATAACTATTATCTCCTGATGAAAAATAGGCATATTCTCCAGACGCAGGAATTGTATAATTAAAGTCATTATCTTCTGAATTAATTTTAGGTCCTAGATTTTGAGGTTTTGACCATTTCGTCCAAGAATCATCTAAACGACGACTTACAAAGACATCTAATCCACCATAATTATAATGCCCATTACTAGAAAAATAAATAGTTTTTCCGTCTGCTGCTAAAAATACACTACTTTCTATATTTACGGTATTGATATCTCTTCCTAAATTTCGTGGTTTTGTCCAAGAGCCATCTCCTTTTTTAAAACAAACATATAAATCTCTTTCTCCATAGCCTTCTTTTCGTTCTACTGCCATTAATAATATTTTTTCATCTACACTTACATGGTATTCTACAAACTCATTATCATTATAATGATCTTCTATTTTTAATAATTCTGGTTTTTTCCAAGAACCTCTTGAAGGAGATGAGACAGAAACAGCATCTTTAAATCCTCTATTTCTATAATCGTTGCCTAAATAAACATTTGTTCCTGTAGGATTGATGGCAATGACAAAATTATGTGTTTCATTATTGAGTGGCTCTCCTATGTTTTGCGCATAAGACCATTTATCATCTGGAGTCCGATAAGATACCCAAATATCATCTTTCCCTTCTCCCCCTAAATTTTCTGGATGAAATTTTCTTACAAAAAACAGTGTATTTCCGTCAGGAGAAATAATAGGTAGCCGTTCAGCATATTTAGAATTGATTTGTCGTCCTAGATTTTCAGGTTCAGGAACTTCTTCTTTATATTGAAGTAAATTAATTTGTTTTTTAATTTTTACTTCACCACGTTGATCTGAAATTCCAATAGCATCAATATGATTACTTCCTGGAACTGCTTTTGTTTTTAGTTCAACCATACATTCTTTGACATAATAATCTGTTGGAGAAAAGGTATGTTTGAACATTCTAAATCTTTGGTGTACACCTATAGGCTTAGGATTTTTATTTTCATACACTGTGTGTTTTTTTCCATTCGTATCAAAAAATGCAATTTTAGAAATTGCTCCTGGATTAAAACTTTCCGAAACAAAAACTTGTCGTACTCCTTTTACTCCATTTTTAAATTTTACTTTTATATATTCATGTCCTCCATCATCTTTTTTAGGTACCCAAGCCCAAGGACTTAAATCTACAGGACTTATGGCATTAGGCACACCCAATACTTGTTCTGAAGAATAATGTACATCGCTCCATTCGCTAGAAAAACTTACAACTTCATCTGCCCAATAAATGGTTTGTGTTGTTGCTGTAAAGGAAATGAAAAAAATAAAAAATAGAGTAAGAAATTTATACATAAGATATTCCTTTTTTGTTTAAGAATACAAAGTTGTTTTTGATGTATCGTAAAGTTAAACAAAAAAGAGGAATACTTAAAATTAAAAAATTACAGAGAATACGAATTATTTTTAAGCCATTGCTTGTTCTAAATCATTAATAATATCTTCTACACTTTCGATTCCTACAGAAAGACGAATTAAACCATCTGTAATTCCATTTTTTTCTCTTAATTTTTTATCGACATTAATATGAGAAGAAGATGCTGGATGTAATATTAAAGTATCAACATCTCCTAGTGTTGGAGCAAGGCTACAAAACTGAATTTTATTCATAAATTTTATTCCTGATTTTAATCCTCCTTTTAATTCAAAACTTAGCATTCCTCCAAAATTATTCATTTGTTTTTTAGCTAAATCATGATCTGGATGAGAAATTAAACCATTATAATTTACTTTTTTTACTTTTTTATTTTTTTCTAAAAATTCAGCTATTTTTTGAGCATTCAAACAATGACGATCCATTCTTACTTCTAAAGTTTTTAATCCATTTCCTAAAATCCATGCTTCAAAAGGACTTACATTTGTTCCTATTAATTTAAATGTTTGCCATACTTTTTGTTCCATTAATTCTTTATCTCTACCTATAATAATTCCTGCAATAGAATTACCATGACCATTTAAATATTTAGTAGTAGAATGAATAATAAAATCTACACCAAATTTAAAAGGTTGTTGTAAATAGGGTGTAGGAAAAGTATTATCTATTATTGTTTTTACATTCCTTTTTTTTGCAATTTTTGATAAGGCTTTTATGTCTACACAAGCCATTGTAGGATTAGCAGGAGTTTCGAAATATAACGCTTTTATTTTTTTATCTTTTTTTAATATATCTTCTACTTGGTTTTAATTTTTTAAAATGGTAAAAATTGTTTCTATTCCTAAACGATTTAAAATTTTTACAAAAAGCTCTGTAGTTCCGCCATATAAATTTCCTTGAGTCAATATTTTATCTCCGCGATTTAAAATACTCATCATTAAAGTAGAAATTGCAGACATACCAGAACTTGTTAAAATAGCATTGGCTTCTCCTTCTATTCCAAACATTTCCATTTGTGCAATTTTATCTGCAACGGCACCTGTATTTGGATTATTATAGCGGCTATATACTAATCCTTTTTCTTGACCAGAAAAAATATTTATTCCTTGGTTTATATTTTCAAATTCAAAAGATGACGTAGCATATAGGGGCATTTGGTGTGAACGAATTTCTCCTTTAAATTTTTCTTTTTTCACACAAAGAGAACCGAATTTTATTTTTTTATTTGACATATTACGACAATATTTTTATTATCATTTCAAATTCTGGTAAAGATGATTTTAATTAAAATAATTAAGTAATAAATATTTGTTTCTTGAATTAAGAAAATCATTTTAAAATACTCTTACCTTTATCAAAAAATAATTATGTTTAAAATTTGTGGAAAATATTTTTTACAATCTAATATTTAACCATTTTTCTAAGGCATAAATTAATCTTCTTTTTTCATCTGTATCAAAACTAGAAATTCTTGCATCACCATGATGTCTTCCTTTTAAAATAAACCATTCAGAATCTACGTTATTAGATTCAGGAACTTTTGTAGCAGACCAAGTATCGATTTCTCCATAAATATAAATAAATCTATGTCCTTTTTTGGCTAACCATTTTGCTACTTTTTTATTATATTTTGGATCATATTCTGTTTTCATTTTATTGGGTTCAAAAGAAGCATGAGGGTTTTTACCAATTGCTTTTATATAACGGCGAAATGGTTTTGTATCAAATCCATAATATCCTAATTGTGTAGAAGCTTGATAATAATGAGGTCCATAATGTTCTACATCTTTATCATTATAAAAAGAAATGCCTACTACATTAATAAAATGTTCTACCATTTCATCTACACTTGCATTTTTATCAGGAATAGAACCACAATCTACACCATACTGCCAAAAGGAAAAAGAATATTCTAAAACACCAAATTCAAATGCTTCTTCTAAAGTATGATATGTGAATTTTTGATTCCCCCCTCTAGCATACCATTTTAATAAAGGCAAAATATATTTTCTTTTTTTAAACATTCTCTTTTGAAAATCTTTAATGGCTTTTCTACATTCTTCTGTTCCTACAGTATCTAAAAATTTATAAATTCTTTTATCTTCAAAAGCATTATTTAAAGGAGCTACATAAGGAATAGAAACGGTTACATCATCTGGATAAAAATAACGATAAGCAATGGTGGTTTGTCCTCCTTTAGATATTCCTGTTGATACCCATTTACTTTGATAATATTTTCCTAATAATGTTCTTATGTGGTGCAAATCTGCTGTTGCTTGTTCTAGAGTTAAATATTTCCAATCTTTATTTTCAGGAACAGAATTTCCAAAAAAACGATGCTCTACTTGTACTTGATTAGCACTTAATATTTGAGCAGGTTCATACAATCTATTAAAAGACATATTATATCCTTCTGTTGCGATTACAGTAATATTATTTTTTCCTCTATCGCTTAAAAATACTTTTTGATAAAAATATCCTTTTCGTTTATTTTTATGATCAATAGGTTGTTTGACTTTTAATTCGTATGTTTTATATATACTCGTATGTGATTCGATTTCTTTAAATTGTATTTCAGGAATTGTATTTAAAAATGATTCTATATCCTGTTGTGCATAAAGGCTTATTGAAAAGCAAAGAATAAAAATTAAATGGATGAACTTCATAATATAGTGATTTGAATTGTTGAATTGTTGAATTGTTGAATTGTTGAATTGTTGAATTGTTGAATTGTTAGGGGCAAATTTATTCTACTTTGGATTCATTATCTAATAACCAAGATTTATTATTTTCCCAATCCCAAGCAGATTGAACAATATCATCAATATTTCTTTGAGCTGTCCAACCTAAAACATTTTTTGTTCTTGTTGTATCGGCATAAATAGCGGCTACATCTCCTTCTCTTCTTTCTCCTAAAGAATAATTTAATGGTATTCCTGTAATTTTTTCAAAAGATTGAATGGCTTCTAAAACAGTTACTCCTTGTCCTATTCCTAAATTGAATATTTCACAATTGGTTTCATTCTTTTTTTCAAAAAGAAATTGTACTGCTTTTGTATGAGCATGAGCTAAATCCATAACATGGATAAAATCTCTTATACAACTTCCATCACGTGTGGGATAATCTGTTCCAAAAACAGTCATACTTTTTCTATGTCCAATTGCTACTTCAGTAATAATAGGAATTAAATGTGTATTTTCTACGATAGGTGCCTCTCCTATTTTTGATGATTCATGAGAACCTGCAGGATTAAAATATCTTAAAATAACTGCATTAAATTGTGGATTGGCTTTGCAAAAATCTTGAATGATATCTTCTCCTATTTGCTTGGTTCTAGCATAAGGGCATTCTGCTTCTCCAAAGGGCGTTTTCTCTGTTACAGGCAATTCCTTTGCATTTCCATAAACAGAACATGAAGATGAAAAAATAAAAGAATTAACTTTATATTTTTGACAACAATCTAAAATATTAATAAGACTATTTAAATTATTATTATAATATTTATTAGGATTTTCTACCGATTCTGGCACATAAATATGTGCTGCAAAATGGATAACTCCTTCAATATCTGAATGTTCTTGAAACACTTTTTCTGTCGCGTTTTTATCACATAAATTAATATGATAATTGATATGAGGACGTTTCAATAAATTTGAAATTCCTTCCATCATTTTTTTTCTAGAATTTGAAAAATTATCTATACTGATGGCTTCAAATTCATTTTCAGATAAATCTACTACAGTATGGCTTCCTATATATCCACATCCTCCAGTTACTAATACTTTTTTCTTCATAGAAGAACATTTCATTATTTAAAGTAATAAAAATAAGTTTACATTTGCTGCAAAATTACACATTGATTATGGATTTAAAAGAATTATCTTTAGAAGTATGTAAAATTGCAAAGGATGCAGGGGCTGCTATTTTGAAAATTTATGGTACGGATGATTTTCAAGTAGAAACTAAAGGAGATGAATCTCCTTTAACTATTGCAGATAAAACAGCTAATGATATTATTTGTAAAGGCTTAGAATCTTTATCGGTTGATTATCCTATTGTTTCAGAAGAAAACAAAGAAATTCCTTATGATATAAGAAAGGATTTCATTTATAGCTGGCTTGTCGATCCTTTAGATGGAACAAAAGAATTTATTAAACGCAATGGCGAATTTACTGTAAATATTGCCTTAATTCATTTGGGAGAACCTGTTTTGGGTGTTGTTTATACTCCTGTTACTGATGAATTATTTTATGCATCAAAAGGAAATGGTGCTTTTTTAGTTGCAAAAGGAGAAACTCATGCTTTAGTAGCTCCTCCTTTCCATTTATTAGATGAAGGTATTGGTGTTGTTGCTTCTCGTTCTCATCTGAATGAAGCAACAGAAGCTTTTGTGAATGCTTTAAATGGACCTGTTATTGTTCCTAAAGGAAGTTCTCTTAAATTTTTAATCTTAGCTAAAGGAAATGCCCATGTTTATCCTCGTTTAGCTCCTACAATGGAGTGGGATACAGGAGCTGCTCATGCCATTTTAGTAGAAGCAGGAGGAAGTGTTATCAATCATATAACAAAAAAGCCTTTAGAGTACAATAAAGAAAATTTATTGAACCCTCATTTTGTGGCTTACGGAAATATGAAAGAATAATATTTTTTGTAAAAATAATTCAAAAAAGGTAATGTATTTTAAAGTGCGTTACCTTTTTTGAATTCATCCTTATTATTTAACCATTGTTGAATTTTTAAAGAAAAATTATTTTGTTGCAATAACATCCAACTGTTTAATTGTTCTTTACTTTTCAATTGATGCACCATACAAGCATCAATCATCCCTTCAACTAATTCAGCAAAATCAGAATGTTCATCTAAAAAACTTTCCATATTCTCTTCATCATTCAAATTTATATCCATAAAGATATAATTCATCAAATGCTCTAACTTTATATTTCTTTTTGTGTAAATCAATTCTTTTCTTTATCGGGGGTTTACAAATAATGTTTTTAATATAAATGATTTATAATTAACTTTCGTTTAATTTTTCTCATCACTCTTTGTCTTATAGTTTTTATTTCGATTTCATTTAAATTCATTTCTATCGCAATTTCTTTTCTTT
>JAHDII010000083.1:11986-12206 GCA_020630895.1 Saprospiraceae bacterium | reverse complement strand
CCTTAGCCGAAACAACATAATATCCACCGACAACTTCTTTCAATTCAGCAGAAGTACGATCTGCAACCACTCTATCACTTCCTGAAATGGTTCTAACAGCTCCATGTAAAGCATGTCCTCCTTTGACGACTCCTTGAGCTTCCATTTCTTTTTGCCAAGTTTGCCAATTCCCCATTCTTTCTTGCATTTCTTTTGGAGAAAGCCCCATATCACTATAACT
>JAHDII010000083.1:0-11976 GCA_020630895.1 Saprospiraceae bacterium | reverse complement strand
GTTTTAATTTTTTAATAATTTAAATAAAAAGGGTCAACCTTATTCTCTTTAGTGAAAAGAACAGCAAATCCGTTAAAATCAAATAAATATCATTACAAAAAAAATAACGCAGAGAGCTACTGGATTTTTACTATAACTAAATGAATAAAATTTATACTTTACTCTTTGTGCATCTCTGCGTATTCCTTTGCGATTCTCTGCGTTTTTTAATTGAGCTATAATCAATAATTCGCAATAAATTTACATCATTGGAAAAAACTCATACACTCCAATTTTACAAGCAGGATTATAAGCTGTATGAGGATGATCATTCAACATTTCTTTAACTTCTTCAATATTTTCTCCTTGAACCAAAGAAAAGCCACTAATATCCTTATCACTATCTTTCCAAGATTCATTAGCACTACGATCTTGACCAGGAATGACAGGAGCTCCAAAGTTAACGATTTTATCTTCATGAGAAGCCTTCCAATCCATCCAAAGTTTCATGCCTGCCATTCTTTCTTCAGGACTTGCTTGTTTCATTTGTTCAAAAGATTGAGTTGGAGCATAATAAATAACTAAAAAATTTTTCATGATTTTAATTTTTAAATGAATAAATATACCCCTATGACGATCCTGAAAACGAGGTAGTGGACAAAAAATGAAAATAAATGAAAAATTAGATGAAAAAATCTAGCCTAAGTCAAAAAAACCGAATCTAAATATGCCTTTTTATCATTGTAAAACATATAAACATTTTATGAATGATGAAAATTCACCAAAATTTTTATATATTTACTAATGCATTATGCTTTATTTTTATAAAAATGTAGTATAATTACACCCTCAAATATAAACCAATTATTTTTTAAATTAAATTGAGGACTTGTGGATTTTGAAAGAAAACGAAACGAGAGTGTATATTCTAACAAAGTAAGAGCAGGGAAAAGAAGAACTTATTTTTTTGATGTACGCCAAACTAAAGGTGAAGATTATTATCTCACTATTACAGAAAGCACAAAGCGATTTGATAGTGATAGATATGAAAGACATAAAATCTTTTTATATAAAGAAGATTTTAATCGCTTCTTAGAAGGTCTGGAGGCAACAGTAAATCATGTTAAAACAGAACTCATGCCAGATTATGATTATGATGAGTTTACACGTCGTCATCAAGAATATGAAGCTAGTTTAGAAGAAGCTAAAAAACAAACAGAAACACCTTCTGAACCTAATGAAGATGATATGAGTTGGTAAAACAACTCTATTGAAAATATATGAATATGAGCAATATAAAGCGGAAATCTGTAACGGATTTCCGCTTTTTGTGTTTTCTTTCTTGTATGAATCATATTCCTACTATGGTAAATATAAAAAGTGTATCTAAACTAAAAAGTTGCATTCTAAATAATGATGAGGATTGTTTTTTTATTACTTGCGAATCCTTTTCTTGGAAATAGAGTAATTTGAATTTGCCTTAATATTTTACAATAATCTTCGATATATTTTTTTATGGTTTTATTTGGAAATAAGATTTAAATATTAAATTCGCATATTGAATATTCATCTTTACCAAAAATTATATAGCCATTATGTCTTCTCAAATAATTAAAATTATATTCATTTTATTATTGATTAGTTTTCGTACATCTGCACAAAATATTTGGAAAGATATTGTTGTTACAGATAGATCTTCACTTCATTCAGTAGAACACGAAACCTTGCCTCGTTCATTTCGCTTATTAGAAATGGATGTTGAAGAGATAGATAATGTAATATCAGGAAGAATGACTAGCGAGAGGTGTTTGGATATTCCCATGCCTTATGGAGGAGAAGAATGCTTCAATTTAGAAGAAGTAAGAATAATAGATGAAGAACTACAAAAACGACGACCTGACATTAAAACATTTAGAGCTAGGAGTTTTGATAATTCATCTTCTCGTTTATATATTATTAAAACAAATAACAATTTTCATCTTATTGGAGATAGTGATCAAGGAACATTCTTTATAGATAAAGTCACTCAAGCTAATAGAAATTTATATATGAGTTATTTAGCGAGTGATGAAGTAAGAACTCCTTTTCATTGTGGTACAGAAGATCATGATCATTCATCAGAAGAAAGGCTAGGACACAATCATAAACAAATGATGGCTGGAAACTCTTGGGGTACAGAGTTAAGAAAATATCGATTGGCAGTCATGTTTACTCATGCACATAGTGCTACTTATGGAAATGTAATTGCAGATATTGTAGATCGCCAATTGGAGTTTGTATCAGATATGAATTTTGTTTGTGAAAGAGATTTAAGTATTACTTTTGAATTAGCTCCTAATCCAGAAAATTTAATTTTTACAGATGCCGCTTCTGATCCATATACAGGTAGTCTTAGTACTGCTACAGGTATTATTAATGGATTAATAGGTGAAACAAACTATGAAATAGGGACAGTTATTTATGGTGGTGGTGGTGGTGTTTCCTATTTAGGAGTGACTTGTGGGGGTAGTAAAGCAGGAACACATGGAGATAATAGTCATTGGACGATTTCCCATGAGTTAGGGCATAATATGGGAGCAGGACATATGTTTAATTATTGCCCAGGCTGGGGTTCTAATAATATGGAACCAGGAGCAGGAAATTCTATAATGAGCTATGGTAGTACAGGTGTTTGTGGAGGCGGACATCAAGTACCTTATGGTAGAATCAATTATTTTCATGGCAGAAGTATTGAGCAGATGTACAATAAATTATTTATTAATACCAATTGTGCTCAAAATATTGCTACAGGAAATACCCCTCCAGTACTAACTATGCCTACAGGAGGCTTTTATATTCCTATGCTAACTCCCTTTGAGTTGACTGCTTCCGCTACAGATCCAGATGGAACAACCAGTTTTTCTTATGCTTGGGAACAGTTTGATTCTGGAGTAGGTTCTGCTCCTTGGGCTCCAACAACTGTAGATCCACTATTTCAAATGTTTTCTCATAGCTCTGAATCTACCCGAACGATTCCTCGAATCGAAAGTATTGTGGGAGGATATGATCTTGGAGAAGTCCTTCCTAGTGAAGCTCGAACACTCAATTTTCGTTGCTATGCTAGAGATAATCATGGGGTAGGAATGGGGATTACTTATGAGGAA
This sequence comes from Saprospiraceae bacterium, assembly GCA_020630895.1. Classification (GTDB taxonomy): domain Bacteria; phylum Bacteroidota; class Bacteroidia; order Chitinophagales; family Saprospiraceae; genus JAHDCE01. The sequence continues at coordinate 8,854 of JAHDII010000083.1, read as the reverse complement.
TTACAATTTTTTGTTGACAATAAAGGACCATTTAGAGTTACATACCCTAATGAAGCAGGAATTATATGGACTGTAGGTAATAATGCTACTATAACTTGGGATAAGGCGGATACAGATTTAGCTCCTATTAACAGTTCAATCGTAGATATATTTCTCTCTACAGATGGTGGATTAACCTATCCAATTACATTAGCTACAAATGTTGCAAATAATGGTTCTTATACGATTACTGTTCCTAATAATGTAGGTACTCAAAATAGAGTAAAAGTAAAAGCAGCAGATAATATCTTCTTTGATATTTCTGATGAAGATTTTGAGATAGTAGATGCTTCAGCTTATGATTTTACAGCGGTTATTAATGATCTAGATAAATCAGTATGTACTGCAAATAGTGTAGAATATGAATTGAATTTAACGAGTATAGGTTCATATTCAAATAATGTCGATTTATCTTTGTCTGGTCTTCCCATTAATGCTACTTTAAGTATGCCTACGACTACAAGTCCTAATTCATCTGTAACAATTGTTATTTCTAATATTACAGCTGTTTCTACAGGATTTCATCCCATGATTTTAACTTTAACAGAAGCAGGAGGAGGTATTTCTAAAAATTTGAATCTTACTCTAACAAAAAAAGAAAATACAATTACTCTATTGCCCGATCAAGCTATGAGTTTTGATGGAACAGGACATATTCATGTGCTTAATAATAATAATGATTTTAGTTTTGGAAAAGAGATAAATTTTAGTGTAGAATGTTGGATTAAAACTACTTCAACTGCTGGAGATGTATCTATTATTTCAGATAAAAATTGGAATAGTGGCAAAAATAAAGGATGGATTATTGCGATGCAAAGTGGAAAAATACTCCTTAATATTGGTGATGGTAATAATAGATTAGATATTACTACAGGAACGAATCTGTATAATGATGGAAAATGGCATCATATAGCAATCAGCATAAACAGACAAGGTAACGGTTCTGCACAATTATATATAGATGGAGTTTTGATGGAGGAACGAATCACCTATATGCTAGGAGATATTAATAATGCCAATGATTTAGTCATAGGAGCAGATAAAAACAATAATTATAAATATGATGGATTAGTAGATGAAGTACGAATTTGGAATAAAGCATTAACTGCGACTGAAATTAGAGAACAAATGCATTTGATAATGGATGCTTGTAATGATAATTTGATATCATGTTATCAATTCAATGAAGTAAGTGGAGATGCTACAGATGCTTTTAGTTTCCATGATGGTATTGTTACCAATGCAACAAGAGTGATTTCTTCTGCTCCCTTTGGACCTGGGCTTGCTAATACTCAAGTAGAAAATAATGGCTCGATTCCGTTTACAAATGATATGACTATCAATTATTTAAATTCTGCTGGAGCAAATGTTACAACTACAAGGATTGATATTTCTCCTTATGGAAATACAGGTGTTGAACCAACAGATTTAATTCAAGGTACTCAATATTGGGTAGCAAATAGATATGATGTATTAGGAGAATATCAAATGGATATATCTTTTGCAGTATCTACAGATGTATTGGCATCAGAACTGACTACACCCTTTATTTATAAAGTGTATCATCGTGAATTTAATTCCGCTACAGATTGGACATTAATCACTTATGCAAGTGCTGTTGATGATGTAAATGACATCATTACTTTTAGTAATATTCCTAATTATGGTCAATATTTAATTACTAAAAGTACAAAGGCAACTATTAGCGTTTATGATTATGAATTAATATTCTGTGACCTTGAATTAGGAACAGGAGGTTCCATTCTTTCTTATACTGTGGCAGGAGCTTTACTTACAGGAGATTTAACAATTACAGCTCCCATAGGATATGAAGTTTCTGTTCTACCTAATTCTGGATTTAGCAATTCTCTAACTCTTTCTCCTGTAGGAGGAACAATTACAACTACCCTTATTTATGTGAAATTCAATCCAAATACAGTAGGTGATTTTTTCTCATCTATTACACATAGTTCACCAACAGCAGATGATTTGTTACTAGATGTAAGAGGAAGTGCAATAACTTCTAGTCCTGAAAAAGCAATCTCTTTTGATGGAAGCAGTTATATTCATATTCCTAAAATCAATTCAGATTTTGATTTTGGAACAAGTTAAGATTTTAGCATTGATTTTTGGACAAAAACGACAACTACCTCTGGAGATGATGCAATTATTTCAGATAAAAATTGGGACAGTGGCGTCAATACAGGTTGGGTAATAGCCATGCAAAGTGGTAATATTGTTTTTAATGCAGGAGGAGGAGGAAATAGAGTAGATGTAGGTTCTGCTAGAGCATATAATGATGGGGAATGGCATCATATAGCAGTATCATTCAGTCGTACAGACGGTTTTGTAAGATTGTATGTTGATGGTGAATTTAGGAATGAAAAAAGTTTAGCAAGCTTAGGAGATATTACAAATACTTTAGATGTCGTTATTGGAGCAGATGCACATAATGATTATCCTTATGAAGGAATTGTTGAGGAAGTTAGATTTTGGAGTAAAGCCATGACAATAATAGAAATTAGAGAAAATATGCATTTGATAAAAAGAGGATGTGTAGCAGATAGAATTTCTTATTATCCCTTAGATGGAACTGATGCGACAATAGCTGATGAACAAGGTATTCATAATGGAACACTTACTAATGGAACTCATATTAATTCAACTGCTCCCATAGGTCCAGGTAATGCAAATAGTCAAACAGAAACTAATGGTTCAGTTATTTATACATCTACTGACTTAGATGTTGTTTATAATACACATGATAATGCAGATATTACTGCAAGTAGGTTAAATTTAGCTCCTTATGGAAATACAGGGATTGAGCCATCAGATATTCTTTTGAATGCTCAATATTGGATAATGAATCATTATGAAAATACAGGGAATTTGAATTTTAATGCCACTTTTTATTTAGATGAAGACATAACAGGAGCAGATGCTGCTACACCTAATATTTTTAACATATATACTCGAAATTTCAATTCTGATACAGAATGGACATTATTGACTCAAGCTACTTCAGCAGATGATATAAATAATACAATTACCTTTAATGATATTCCCCGTTATGGACAATTTCTTCTTACTAAAGGAACACCAACATATAGGGTTACAGCCACAATAGATAAAACAGAAATTTGTAAGCCTGATAATATTAATATTTTATTAGAAGTACAAGCTATTAATGGATATATACCTACAAATCCTGTTTCAATTACTGTTAGTGGGCAACCAGGAGGGACGACTATTGTTTTAAGTAGTAATCAAGTAGATTTGAATGCTCCTCCAATACCTGTTTCTTTACTCATAGAGAATACGCAAGCTGCTGCAAATGGAGCTTTTACTCTAACAATAGATTTTAATGATGGTATTATTGCAAAAACGGAAACTTTTGATATTACTATAGGAGATAATTTATATGATGGTTTGTCAGGAACAGCTTTAAGTGTTGATGGAAGTGGGGATTTTATTAATTTTGGAAATCAACCATTATTTGATTTTGGAGGAACAAAAAACTTTACTTTTGAAGTATGGGTAAAACCTAATGTAGCGAATGCTTCAGGACATATTTTTTCTAAATACAATCGTTTTATTGTAGGACAATACTTCTTGGGTTTAGATAATGGAGTCGTAGTTTTACAAAGAGAAGTTGCTCCATATACACTAGCAGGAACACAAGTATTATTAGCCAATCAATGGTATCATATAGCAGGTACATATGATGGAACGGAAATGAAAATTTATATTGATGGTGTTTTGAATGCTAGTCAAGTGAGTACAGGAAGCGCAAGTAATAATAGTACAATAGTAACGATGGGAGGAGGCTATTATAATAATGCTCCAGGTTATTTTCTTAATGCAGAAATTGATGAATTGAGAATTTGGAGTGTAGCTCGTACAGAGCAGCAAATCCGTGAAAATAAACATTTGACCATATCATCATGCGAAAGTAACCTTATCGCTAATATACAAATCAATGAAGCATCAGGAGATATAATAGATGCCGCAAGTGGAATTACTGGAACACTAAATGGTGATGCTTCAAGAGTAATAGCTTCTGAACCTCTAGGGCGTGGTTATAGTTATACAGAAGAAGAAACATCTGGAGCAACAACATTTTATGGAACAGATTGTATCATTAATTATAGTGCAACAACTGCTACACAATCTGTTATTTCAAAAATTGAAAATCCACCATATAATACAGGTTCAATACCAGGAGATGAAACAATTTGGAATGACCAATATTGGGTATTCAATCGTTATGGATCAGATGCTTTTTTAGGAGATATAACGCTGTATCCAAATGAAATAGTTACTACAAGTTTTGCACCAATAGAGTATTATCTTTATGGTAGAGATAATAATGCTTTTGGAGATTGGACTTTTATTGCTTCGGCATCTAATATAGATGTTGCATCTAATTCATTAACATTTCAAAATGTTAGTTCTTATGGTCAATATTTAATTACCCAAAAAGATCTTAACCTCCCACTAGAATTATTATCCTTTACAGGAGAAAAGAAAGAAAATATTGTAGAATTGAATTGGATAACTACTAATGAGATAAATGTGAGAGGTTTTGAAATTCAAAGAAAAACAAACAATAATAATTTTGAAACTATTGGGTGGGTGGATAGCAAAGGAGAAAATATTGGAGAATCTTCTTATGAATTTGAAGATCGTAGTGTTGATTTTTTCCAAGATAATTATTATAGATTAAAAATAATAGATTATTCAGGAGAATATGAATTTTCTAATGTTATTCATATTGAAAAAGAGAAACAAGATATTTCTTATAGTATTCACCCTAATCCTTTTCAAAATCTTTTTTATCTGAATTTAGAATTAAAGAAAAAAAATAATGTGAGTATAAATATTTATAATGCTTTAGGAGTTTCTGTATTAAATCAAAATTTAACATTAAAGGAAGGGAGTAATCAAATAGAATTAAATTTACATCATTTTCCTTCAGGAGTATACTGGCTTAAAATATCAAACGATGAAAATATTTGGTCTCCTATTGTAAAAACGATAATTAAAAAATAAAATTTATCAGTAATTTGTAAAAAATAAATTACTGACTGATATAGAAAGATTTTTATCATAAAAGAGAATTCTTTATACTTAAAAATAAAATCCCAATAATGAACATTTATAAGTTATGTCCTCTTTTAGGAGTCTTGTTTTTGTTGATGAATTGCAACAATTCATCAACTCCTATTCAAGAATCATCTCTTAGTGCTTTTGAAATTATTTATACCTCTAAAAGTCAAGAAGAAAACACTTATCAAGGCTTTGATTCTCCTAAAGCTATTAATGCCATTGCTAAAATGGAAAATCAATATTTTAATAATTTTGAACGAAATAGAATGAGTCCATATTATGGAACAGTTTGGAGAGAAAATGCAGAAAAAATATCTTACCAAAATGATACTACAATTTATCAAGATTATCGAATAAATTTACAAGGAGAGGCAGACAGTTTACATTGTACATTATATGCTTATGAAGCTTTAAAAGCAGGTTTAGATGCTACAATATTTGAAGAACTAGAAACACATCATAAAAGAATTTGGAAAGATAGAGAAATTGCAGGTTGGAGTGTAGGCTATATTTTGATTAAATATTTTAATTGGAAAGCTTACCTCTTTTTAGATCCTAATTCTCATGAATATAACCATTGTATTCAAGCCTATCAAAAAAATAAAGTATATCCTGTATGGAAACAACCTCAAATTCCTCTTGAAAAAATGTATATTATTGGACAAGATAATTCTTCTATTACTGCCTTATTAGAACAACATGAATTCAGTTGGGGATTTAGTGATCAAGGATATCATACGTGGATCACTCGATTTACAGATTTAAAAGAATGTAATTGGGCAGGAGCTCCTACTCAAAAATATAATGATGTGTATGCAGCTCCTCTATTTAAGAAAACCTCTTTTCTAAATTATCATGATTATCAATCTCATATCATAGTAGTACCTCCTAAAAAATAATGATAAATAGTTGTAAATATTATAAATAATAACTTATCTTTGCAGCCGCTGCTGAAAACGCATTGCATTAAATCTTTTTCGGTTATTAAAAAAATTAAATTATGCCTGTTTATTTAGACGAAGGAAAAATTGGAGAAATTTTTAAAGAATACGGAGGTTCTGAAAAGAACACGGGTTCTACAGAAGGACAAATTGCCCTTTTTACTTACAAAATTAAAATGTTATCAGAACATTTAAAAGAAAATAAAAAAGATCACTCTTGTCGTCGTTCTTTACTTAAAATGGTAGGAAAACGTAGAAGATTATTAAATTATTTATCTCGTAAAGACCTAGAAGGTTATAGAGCTTTAATCACTAAATTAGGATTAAGAAAATAATTTTAATTTAAATTTCATATCAAAAAGCCCTTGATTTTTTAAAAATCAAGGGCTTTTTCTATTTATTTGCCTGTTTTTGAATAAGATATATTCATTTTTATTAACATTTAAACGGATTCGATTAACTTTGCAACCGAAAATAAAAAGGCTAAAAGAAATAAGACCATCTTCAACCTTTAAATTGCGATCATTAGAAATTATATAAGATGGGTAAACAAATTCCGTTATCAGTATCATTTGACTTACCAGATGGTACTCCTGTAACAATTGAAACAGGAAAACTCGCGACTCTAGCAGCAGGGTCAGTAATTGTAAAAATAGGTAAAACTATGTTATTTGCTGTGGCAAGTGCTAGTAAAGAGCCTAGAGAAGGACAAAGCTTCTTTCCTTTATCTGTAGATTATCAAGAAAAATTTGCTTCAATGGGAAGAATCCCAGGTAATTTTTTCAGAAGAGAATCCAGATTATCAGAACATGAAATTTTAGTGAGCCGTTTGGTGGATAGAGCGATTAGACCTCTTTTCCCTAAAGGTTATATGAATGATACCCAAATCATCATTAACTTAATTTCTGCTGAAGAAGAAATTTTGCCAGATGCTTATGCTGCTCTAGCAGGTTCAGCTGCTCTAGCTGTTTCTAATCTCGATTTTGATGGACCTATCTCTGAAGTAAGAGTAGCTCGTATCGATGGAGAATATAAAGTGAATCCAACTAAAAGTGCATTAAAAAATGCAGATTTGGATGTCATTGTTGCAGCTACTATGGATAATGTAATGATGGTTGAAGGGGAAATGAAAGAATGTCAAGAAGCAGATTTAATTGAAGCTATAAAAATAGGACATGATGCGATTAAAGTACAATGTCAAGCACAATTAGATTTAAAAGCTTTAGTAGGAGAAAAGGCTGTTATCAATAAATTTGAAGCACCTGAAGAGGATCAAGTATTGTATGATGAAATTAAAGCAATTGTTTCTGATGATGTGTATCAAGTAGCTAAAGGAGGTTTTGATAAGAAAAAACGTAGAGATGGTCTAGATACTATCAAGGAAAATTTAAAAGAAAAATTAACAGAAAACAAAGGCGAAGAATGGATAGAAGAGCATTGGGGAGAGGCTAAAGATTTATTCTATAATGTCCAAAAGAAGATTATCAGAGAAATGGTATTGTCTGAAGGAATTCGTTTGGATGGTAGAAAAACAAATGAAGTCCGTCCTATTTGGTCAGAAGTAGATTTCTTACCTTCAGCTCATGGTTCTGCTATTTTTAATAGAGGAGAAACTCAATCATTAACATCTATGACCTTAGGTTCTAAGTTAGATAAGTTAATGGTAGATACTGCTCAAGAATTATATTTCTCTAACTTTATTTTGCATTATAATTTTCCAGGTTATTCTGTCGGTGAAGTAAAACCAAGTAGAGGTCCTGGACGAAGAGAGGTAGGACATGCTAATTTAGCAGGGCGTTCTCTTAAACAAGTAATGCCAGATGATTTTCCTTATACTATTCGTATTGTTTCTGATATTATGGAATCTAATGGTTCTTCATCTATGGCAACTGTTTGTGCTGGAGCATTAGCTTTAATGGATGGAGGAGTACCCATTAAGGCTCCTGTTTCTGGAGTAGCTATGGGTATGATTGCAGATGGAGATAGAATTGCTATTCTTACAGATATTTTAGGAGATGAAGATGCTTTAGGAGATATGGATTTTAAAGTAACAGGTACAGAAAGTGGTATTTGTGCTTGTCAAATGGATATTAAAGTAGATGGATTACCTTATGAGATTTTAGAACAGGCTCTAGAACAAGCTAAAGAAGGTCGTTTACACATTTTAAATGAAATGAAAAAAGCGCTTGAAACTTCTAGAGATGATTTCAAACCTCATGCTCCTCGTATTGTTGAAATTAAAATTGATAAAAACTTTATTGGTGCTGTTATTGGACCTGGAGGTAGAATTATTCAAGAATTACAAGCTACAACAGGAGCTACCATCAATATAGAAGAAGTAGATGATATGGGAGTGGTTCAGATTTCATCTAATAATAAAAAATCTATAGATGAAGCATTAGCAGCAATTAATGCGATTACTTTTGTTCCTCAAGTAGGAGATGTATATGATGCTAAGGTAGTAACGCTTCAACCTTATGGTGTTTTTGTAGATTTTAAAGGAGGAAAAAGTGGACTTCTTCATATTTCAGAATTTGCTTATGAAAAAATAGATAAAGTAGAAGACTTGTTTAAAGAAGGAGATATGGTTCAAGTAAAGCTGATTGGTGTGGATGAAAAAACAGGAAAACTTCGCCTTTCTAGAAAAGCTTTATTAGAAAAGCCAGAAGGTTATGTTGAACCTCCTAAAAGAGAACGTCGTGATAGAAGAGATGATAGAAGAGGAGGAGGCGATAGAAGGAATAATAGAAGAGATGATAGAAGAG
>JAHDII010000082.1 GCA_020630895.1 Saprospiraceae bacterium | reverse complement strand
CCCAGGACCCTTTGATTAAAAGTCAAATGCTCTACCAACTGAGCTACGCAATCTGCCAACACTTTTTCTTAGTGCGGTGCAAATATACAAGTACTTTTATGTAATAAAAAAACTTGTGAGATAAAATTTTGAAAAAAAATGAAATCTTTAATCCAAAACCGCTAAAAAGACGGAGAAGTTCCATCAAAATGAATTATTTTTTGTTATTGATGCCTTTATTTTTTTCATATTCATCAATATATTCCGTTACAATTTCACTTACAATATCTTTGATGTATGATTTTTCTAATCGAGCAATAGATTTTAGTTTATCTACTTTTTCTCTATCGAAAGAAAAGGTAACACGTTTTTTCTTAGGAGCTAAAGGTTCATCATTATTATCTAAAGAAGTTTCTACTGTTTGACGAATCAAAGCATCTAAACCGCTTAAAGTCCTTTTGATTCTTCCTCTTCTATCTTTTTTATTGGATTTAGCGACTAATTGGTTTCCCTTTTTTTGTGTATGTTTTTCTACAGATTCTTGTAGTGCTTCTTGAAGAAGAGAATCTAAATCTGCTGTAAAATCTTTAGATGATTTACGTTTTGTAGATTTTGTTCTTGGCTGAGTTGTCTTTTCCTTAGAACTAACAATAGTAAGTTCCTTTTCTTGATTGTTTTCCTCACCAAAAATGCTATCTAATCCTTGTATGAAATTTTTCTTTGCCAATGTCCTTATTATTTCTCTCTATATTTATGCTTCAACAGCAGCAGTTCTTTCAATAATTTCTTTGCACAATTCTAAGTAATCTTTAGCTCCATTACTTCTACGATTATATTCGAAAATATCTTTTCTTTCAGTAGGTGCTTCAGCTAAAGCTACATTATCTCTGATATATGTTTTGAATACCTTTTTTCCAAAATATTTTTGTATAGATTCTGCTACATTTCTGTTCAATACTTTTCTAGAATCATACATTGTAGCAATTACACCTCCAATTTCTAGTTTTTTATTTAATCTAAAACGAACTTTATCGATAACTTGTTTAATTTTTACTAAACCTTGTAATGCTAAAAATTCAGTTTGTAGAGGAATAAATACGTAATGACTTGAAGTTAATGCATTAAGAGTTAATAGACCTAAAGAAGGAGGACAATCAATAATAATATAATCGTATTCTTCTATAACAGTATCAAATAATTCTCTTAATATAAATTCTCTTCCTGCTTCATTGATTAATTCCATTTCTGCACCTGACAAATCTAGAGTTGAAATAACAACATCTAAACCTTCTTTTACAGTATAAGGTGTAAGATCGGATTCTCCTCTTATCGCTTCATAGATACTAGAAGGTTGTCTAGGAATACCCAAAGATAATGTCAAATTAGCTTGAGGATCTAAATCTACAAGTAATACTCTCTTGTTCAATTCTACAAGTCCTGCTCCAATATTTATGGCTGAAGTTGTTTTTCCAACTCCTCCTTTGTGGTTCAGCAAAGAAATGATAACTCCCATTTCGTAGCGTATGTTTTATTAACTATAAAAAAAAGTAAGGTTTCAATACAAATATAGAAAGATATGCTTATAAAAAAGATAATATCTTTTAAAAAGATAGATAAAATGTTCATTTATAAGGGGAAAAACTATTTTTTAACTAATTCGGCTTCTGTTAAAATATAATTTAGATAATTTAAATCAGTAGCATTGAGTTTTAGAATTCCTCTATAAGTTACAAATTGATCCATTTTTAAATTTTTAAATCCGTGTGGAGATAATAAATCCATAATGGTTTCAGGTCCTCCACCTCCACAATAAAAACATTGGCTATTAGGATATGCTGATAAAGAATAGATTAATTTTCCTGTTTCTTTATCTCTAAAAGGAATTAAATAACCACTAATTTGGACAGGTTGATTATGTAATACTTTAATATCATCATGGAAAATAGGAACCATGGCTAAAGTATCGTTAATTATTTTATCTTCAAAAATCACTTTTGATAACATTTGCCAATTGGTTAAAATGTATCCTTCTTTCCATTGATACTTGTCTTTATCAAAAGGAAGTGTATCTTTTTTTTCTATAATTTTGGGTTCTATTTTAGAACTATCAACCAAAGGGGTAGGGGCTGTAGTATGATTAATATCATTCTCTAGGGTAGGAGAAGGTTTTGTACAAGAAAAATATAATATAGAAATCAAAATAATAATGATTGTTTTGATATTTATATCTCTCATGATTCTAGAAGTAAGTTTTTGTTAAATAGTTTTAAATGACTGCTATAAAAAAAGAGGTGAATGATTATCCACCTCTTCCCGTTTCATACTGTATTTGCAAAAATTCTTATTTCACTTGATTTACAATAGCTGTAAATGTTTCAGGATGATTCATAGCCATATCTGCAAGTACTTTTCTATTCAAATCAATTTCTTTTTTAGATAATTGATGCATTAATCTAGAATAAGTAGTACCATTCAATCGAGCAGCAGCATTGATACGAGTAATCCATAAACGGCGAAAAGCACGTTTTTTGTTACGACGATCACGGTAAGCATATTGAAGTCCTTTTTCAACTGCATTTTTAGCAACTGTATAAACTTTGCTTCTTGCTCCCCAATATCCTCGGGCTAATTTTAAGATTTTTTTGCGTCTTTTTCTTGACGCTACATGATTCACTGAACGTGGCATAATGTTTAATTTTCTTGTTCGATACAGGGGTATGTAACTCTTAATTTCCTGTATCCTCGTTAAAAAATCAATTAATTTTAAATACAAAGTAAAGCTCTTACTCTGTTCGCATCTCCTTTTGATAAAATATCAGAGCCTGTTAAACGAGTTTTAGCTTTCTTTGATCTTTTTCGTAATAAATGACGTTTTCCTGCTTGGAAGTGCTTTATTTTGCCCTTTCCAGTCACTTTAAAACGTTTTTTTGCACTTGAGTGCGTCTTCATTTTAGGCATGATGACTTCCGTTTAATTTTTAAAAATGGAACGCAAATGTATGACTATTAATTGATAAATAAAAGTTCTATTGATATTTATTTATCAATTAATTATAAAATCCTATCTTATAATGAAATAAGATAGGATTTAAGATACTAAAAATAGATATTTATTTCTTACTTTTCTTTTTAGGTTGAATGGTTACAGTCATTCTTCTTCCTTCTAATTTAGGAAGAGATTCAGGTGTGCCGAGCTCTTCTAGTTCTTTTAATAAGTTAAGGAGTAATAATTCTCCTCTTTCTTTAAAAACAATAGAACGACCTCTAAATTGAACAAAAGCTTTTACTTTACTTCCTTCTTCTAAAAAGCCTCTAGCATGTTTCAGTTTAAACTCAAAATCATGAGTATCTGTATTAGGACCAAAACGAATTTCTTTAATGACTGTTTTTGCTGTTTTAGCTTTTAATTCTTTTTCTTTCTTTTTCTTCTGATATAAGAATTTTTTATAATCAATAATTTTGCAAACAGGAGGTTTTGCTTTAGGAGAGATTTCTACAAGGTCAAGATTTAAATCTTCAGCCCATTGTAAAACTTTTCTAGTATCATAAATTCCTGTTTCAATAGTTGAATTAGCGACTTCGCTAATTTGTTCCATATTATCACCTACGAGGCGAATTTCAGGAATTCTGATTTGATGATTAATTCTATGTTGTGGTTGTTCTCTTTGTTGAAATCGGTTATTTCTTTTAAATCTCTTTGCCAATAGTTAAAATTTTAATGAATAATAATGTTATAAAATAATAATCAAAGAATGAATGGATTTAGTTCCATAAAATTTAAGATAATAACAAATATGAGTTTTTTTAATCAAATTATAAAGTTATCTATAAATAAAATCACCCATTTATAAGAATAAATGGGTGATTTTCAATTATATGATATTTTTTTATTACTTATTCGATATCTATATCTTTATTTTTAGTAGAATTTTTTTGTTTACGAATTTCTAAACCATCTTTATTTTTATTGAGGATCGCTTCAAATTTAGCTCCTTCTTTTGGATTATTATTTAAAATATATTCTGCTAAAGGATCTTCAATATATCGTTGTATTGCACGATGAAGCGGTCTAGCCCCAAATTTAGGATCATAACCTTTTTCTGCTACAAATTTTTTCGCATCATTGGATAATTTAAGGTTATATCCCATATTATCTAAACGAACATATAAATCTTTTAATGCGATATCAATAATTTTAGAAATTTCTTCTTGTCCTAAACTATTAAAGATGATGACATCATCAATACGATTTAAGAATTCAGGAGAAAATGTACTTTTTAATGCTCCTTGAATCATTCGTTTAGCATCTTCTTTAGAAGAATCATTTCTTGCTTGAGTAGAAAAACCAATACCTTGACCAAAATTTTGAAGATCTCTAATACCAATATTAGATGTCATAATGATTAAAGTGTTTTTGAAATTCACTTTCCTACCAAGTCCATCAGTTAATTGACCATCATCTAATACTTGAAGTAAAACATTCCAAACATCAGGATGAGCTTTTTCTATTTCATCTAACAAAATAACAGAATAAGGCTTTCTTCTTACTTTTTCAGTCAATTGTCCTCCTTCTTCATATCCTACATATCCTGGAGGGGCTCCAATTAATCGACTGATAGAGAATTTTTCCATATACTCACTCATATCAATTCTGATTAAAGCATCTTCAGAATCAAAAATATATTTAGCTAAGGCTTTTGCTAATTCTGTTTTTCCTACTCCTGTAGGTCCTAAAAATACAAAAGAACCAATAGGTTTAGAAGGATCTTTAAGTCCAATTCTATTTCTTTGAATAGCACGAGTTACTTTTGAAATAGCCTCATCTTGTCCGATAACAGCTCCTTTCAAATCATCAGACATTTTTACTAATTTAGAACTTTCACTTTGTGCTACTTTCATTACAGGAATATTGGTCATCATTGCAACAACTTCTGCAATATTTTCTTCTGTAACAGGGTAGCGTTTCGTTTTAGAATCTTCTTCCCATTCTTGTTTAGCAAATTCTAATTGTCTTAATAATTTAGCTTCATGATCTCTTAAATCGGCAGCTTCTTCATACTGTTGATCTTTAACTGCTTTATTTTTCTTTTCTTTAAATAATTCAATTTTTTCTTCTAGCTCAACAATATGTTTAGGAACATGAATATTTTTAAGATGAACTCTTGCTCCTGCTTCATCTAAAACATCAATAGCTTTATCAGGTAAAAATCTATCACTAATATATCTATCACTCAATTTTACACAAGCTTCAATAGCTTCTTCAGAATATTTAACATGGTGAAATTCTTCATATTTTTCAGAAATGTTTTTCAAAATATGAATGGCTTCTTCAGGAGATGGAGGATCAACAATTACTTTTTGAAATCTTCTATCTAAAGCACCATCTTTTTCAATATATTGTCTGTATTCATCTAAAGTAGAAGCACCAATACATTGTAATTCTCCTCTAGCTAAAGCAGGTTTGAATATATTTGAAGCATCTAAAGAACCTGTAGCACCTCCTGCTCCAACAATAGTATGAATTTCATCAATAAAAAGAATCACATCACGATTTTTTTCTAATTCATTCATGATGGCTTTCATTCTTTCCTCAAATTGACCTCTATATTTAGTTCCTGCTACTAAAGCCGCAAGATCTAACATGACAATTCTTTTATTGAAGAGGGTACGAGAGACTTGTCTTTTATTAATTCTAAGAGCTAAGCCTTCGGCAATGGCTGTTTTTCCTACACCTGGTTCTCCTATTAAAATAGGATTATTCTTTTTTCTACGACTTAAAATTTGGGATACTCTTTCTATCTCATTTTCTCTACCAATAATAGGATCTAATTTTCCATCATCAGCGAGTTTTGTTACATCTCTACCGAAATTATCTAGTACAGGAGTTTTTGATTTTGAATTTCCTTTTCTAGGTTGTTGATATCTTTGTTCATCTTCAAAAGGTTCTTCTGGATCTTCTGGAGATTGATTTCTAATATCTAATTCAATAGCATCATCATCTATAGAAAAATCTAATTCAGAACGATAAGATTGGTAATCTATTTCAAATTCATTTAAAATACGACAAGCTCTGTTTTCTCTATCTTTTAACAAGGAAAGCATGAGGTGTTCAGTTCCTATAGATTTACTTTTCATTTGTTTAGCTTCAAGGAAAGTTACCTTTAATACCCTCGCAGCATGTTTATCTAAAGGAAGATTTTCTACATTTAAATGAGTTTTAGGAAGTTTTCTTCTAAAAATAGAATCTTCTACTAATTGTCTCAATTCAGGAATATCTACTCCTAAATCTTCTAAGACTTGGCAAGCCATACTATCCTTGCCTTGAAGAATTCCTAATAACAAATGTTCTGTTCCTATATAATCGTGTCCTAATCTGATAGCTTCATCTTTGCTAACAGAAATGACTTCTTTTACTTTTGGTGAAAATTTTTTCATATATATTTATGATTATCTTTTAATCTTAACGCTGATAATATATAAATTGTATTTTTTACTATAAAAATGCAATTATAATTCTTTCTGTGAAAATAATGCCAACTATAAATATTTTGACAAATTTACATGAATTTTAATATGTTTAGTGTTTTATTTTATACTTTTCTTATAAACATAGATGAATAAAAAATAGTTTAATTATTATAAATATAAGATATTAATAGTTTTCATTTGGATTAAAAGTATTAATTCTTTACCTTAGTCGCCCAAATAGAACATATAGTAATTCAATTATTCAACAAAATTTGTTTGTAGATGAGATTTTCCGTTGATAAACAGGAAAAATATACGGTAATGACTTTGCAAGAGGATAACTTAAATTCTCTTGTTGCACCAGGTGTAAAGTCTGAATTCGTGATCCTGAGGAATGAGGGAACACCTAATTTTATTTTAGATTTAAGTGAAGTAAAGTTTGTGGATTCTTCTGGCTTGAGTGCCATTTTGACAGCTAATAGACTTTGGAAAGATATTGGCACCTTTATTTTAACAGGGGCAACCCATCCTCATGTTAAAAAATTAATAGAAATATCAAGACTTGAAACAGTATTGACTATTATTCCTTCTTTAGAAGAATCTGTAGATTACCTTTTTATGGATGAAATAGAACGAGAGTTAAATGCTGAAGGAGATAAAGATTAAATGAAATTCAAATTAACGATTTTAGGATCTAGTGGTGCTGTACCATTTAAAGATCGTTTTCCAACTGCTCATGTATTAAATATACGTGAGCAGTTATTTTTAATAGATTGTGCTGAAGGAACCCAAATGAGGATGAGTCGTTTTAATATAAAACGCGGAAAGATCAATCATATTTTTATTAGCCATTTGCATGGAGATCATATTTTTGGTTTACCTGGGTTATTGACTTCTTTTGGAATGAATCATAGAGAAGCACCTTTACATATATATTCTCCAAAAGGATTAAAAGGTATGATAGATGGATTATTCCCTTATGAAGAAAAAGGACCTCCTTATCCCATTCATTATCATGAACTCGATACCAACCAATCTCAGCTAATTTTTGAAAATAAAGAAGTAGAAGTTTTTTCGATTCCATTACAACATGGAATTGATTGTAATGGATATTTATTTAAAGAAAAAAAATTACCTCGAAATATGCTTCGAGAAAAGATTGAAGAATATCAAATTCCTTTTCAGCAAATTCCTTCTATTAAAGAAGGAGCAGATTGGATAAATCCTAAAGGAGAAATTATAAAAAATGAGGAACTAACTAAATCTTCTCCTGAACCTCGTTCTTATGCCTTTTGTTCTGATACTGCCTATACGGAAAGCATTATTCCTATCATAGAAGATGTTGATTTATTATACCACGAAGCTACTTTTTTGCATAAAGATATAGATAAAGCGATCGCTACTCACCATTCTACGGCTCAACAAGCAGCAATGATTGCAAAAAAAGCAAATGTTCAACAATTAGTAATAGGACATTATTCTGCTAGATATGAAGAAAAAGAAGATCACCTAACTGAAGCTAAGGCTATTTTTAAAGCTACTCATTTGGCTTATGATGGTGCTATTTTTGAAGTAGAAAAAAAATAATTTTACAACTTACCCAACCTTTTTCTATTCTTTAGAAGTCTTTAAAGACGACAATCATTATTCATCTTAATTTTATATTAAAAATGAAAAAGAGTATTCTATTTTTTAGCACAATATTTTTATGTTTTCTTCTTCTTCAAGGATGTTTAGAAGATAAATGTACAAGTGTTTTAACCTATACAAAATACGAACCTGTATATCTTTTGACAGAGGATATTAGAATTGATATACAAGGAGAATCTCCAAGAACATTACAAGATCCAGGTAAAATATATTTTTATCAAAATTATGTTTTTATTAATGAAGTAAGAGAAGGGGTACATATTATTAATAATGAAAACCCAGAAAATCCAACACCTGTTGCTTTTATTCCGATTCCAGGTAATGTAGATATTGTAATTAAAGGAAATGTTTTATATGCAGATAACTATATGGATTTATTAGCTATTAATATTAGTAATCCAACCAATCCTGTTTTATTAAAAAGAGTAGAAAATGTTTTTGATTGGTATGATTATAATGAAGATTTTGGTTATAATGTATATTATCAACAGACTAGTGTAACAGAAAAAGTAGATTGTCAACATTACTATTGGGGTGTGCCTTTCTTTTTTGAAGGAGATGTTCTTTTTGCAGATCAAAACTCAGGTTTTCCTAGTACTGTTAATGTAAGTAATAATGCAGGACAAGCACAGGTTGTGGGAACAGCAGGTTCTATGGCTCGTTTTGGAATTTCAGGAAATCATATGTATGCTATAGATGAAAGTTATTTAGATGTTTTTAGTATTGAAGATTTAACTTGTCCAGAATTTTTAACTACCAGTTATGTAGGATGGAATATTGAAACTATTTTCCCTCATGGAGATCATTTATTTATTGGTTCAGAAACAGGGATGTATATTTTTGATAATACCAATCCTGCTGCTCCAGTACAACAATCATTTTTTGAACATGCTAGAGCTTGTGATCCTGTTTATGTTTCTGGAGATAGAGCTTTTGTAACTTTAAGAGATGGAACGCCATGTGAAGGTTTTGCTAATCAAATGGATATTGTAAATATTGAAGATTTGAGTAATCCTTGGTTGATGAAATCTTATGAAATGGATCACCCTCATGGATTGTCCGTTACTCCTAGTAATAAATTATTTTTATGTGAAGGCACTAATGGAATTAAAATATTAGATGTCTCAGATACATATAACGTTACACAAACAGGAATATTAAGAGGATTTGATGCTTATGATGTAATAGCTTTAGGAGAAAATCATATCATGGTAATTGGTAAAGATGGATTTTATCAATTTGATACTACAGATCCTAATAATGTTCAAGAATTAAGTTCTATTCAAGTAGGGCAATGATTTTTCAAATTAAACTGAATCAACATGCAAAATATAAAATTAATTTTCGGCTTTATTTTTTTGATGACTATTACTATTTTTTCCTGTAAGGATAAAGAAAATAATAATTCATCCAATTGTGATCAGCAAGTGATTATAAGTGCTGATGAATATGCTAATGCAACTAGCGATGGACTTTTTGCTCCTAATATTATTTTTGAAGGAAATTGTTTAAGTGTAACAATAGGAGGAAGTGGATGTGATGGTTCTACTTGGATTTTAAACTTAATAGATTCTGAAGGAGTTATGGAATCTAATCCACCTCAAAGAAATTTAAAATTATCTTTTGAAAATAATGAAGCATGTTTAGCTGTTTTTGAAAGAACATTTTCATTTGATATAGAAAATTTACAAGTAGATGGTCAGCAAGTTTTATTAAATATTGAAGGACTTGCTGAACCTATTTTGTATGAATATTAATAATAAAATTTAGATAGTGTTATTTTATAGGCTGCTTCACTTTTGAAGCAGCCACCATTAAAAAAAATGAAATGAAAAAGATATTAATTATATTATTTACAAGTATTTCTTTTTTTGTAACGGGACAAGTTGTTGAAGAAGAAAAAAAAGAAATATTAAATAATAAAACAACAGGAAAATATTATAACTATCTCTCTTTTGATTTTAATTTCGGAGCAAGTGGAGAGTTTTATTATCAAGGAGGAGTTGGTTTTAGATATTCTTTAGGTTATAAAATGAATCCTAAAATAAATATAGGAGCAGGATTAGGATTTGAATTTTATGATTTTGAATTTCCTACTGTTTTTATGCCTCTATATATAGAAGCAAAAGGAGAATTGACAAATTGGAGAATTACGCCTTATTATAATGTGGCTTTAGGTCATGCTTTTAAAGCTGGAAACAGATTTGAAAACTGGGATAATATTCCAAATGGGGTATATTTTAAACCATCAATAGGATGGAAATTTAAACGTAATGAATATTTTGCTTCAACTGTAAGTTTTGGTTATCAATTGCAACATGCTTTTTTTAAAAGAGATGATAGTTGGGGCGAGCATATAAGTATTACTAAAGAAAAAAGAATTTATCAACGTTACGTTATCCAATTTGGATTTGAATTTTAAAATGATTTATTAACCAAAAAATATATAATTATGAAAAATTATCACTACTGTTATATAATTGTTGTTATAATTACAAGTCCTTTTATTCAATATTTTAATCTTATAGATGAGGGTAAAGAGTTAAAAACTTATAAGATTGACTATTATGATGAAAATCATTATTTATCATCAACAGAATGGTATTATTTAGATAAGTCAAAATCAAAATGGAATGCAAAAAAATATGAATATCAGCATGGAGAAAAGGATTCCAATTCATATTTGGGAATAGAATTTCTAGATACTATAAAATCTGTTTCTAAAGAAATTAATATTGAAATTATTAATACTCTGAAAAAAATAAATCAAATTAAAATTGATTGTGAATTTTTCCCTCTTAGAATGATGCATATTCCTCCAACAGGAAAATATATAAATCATAAAAGTTATAAAAATAAAATAAAGTGTATCTATTATTATGAAAATAATACTATGACATCTAAAACAATAGAAATACCTTCTAATGGAAAAAGAGATTGTGGAGTATCAATAATAGAATATAGGAAACAGAAAAAATTATACACGAAATTAGAGAAATTGATTGAAAGTATTGATTGGAATGAATAAAAAAATTAAATTATTATTTAATAATAACATATAGTTCCTCAAAAAATAATTTATTGAATGGAAACAACATTGTAAAATCTAATTTAAAATTATTTGTAAACCAGAAAATATATAAGTTATGAAAAAAGTTATTTTTTTATTTATTGGAGTATTAAGTATGAGTTTATTTTCTTGTAGTGAAGAAAATATAGAAGAAACTATAACAACAGAATTGTCAGAATTTATTGGAACTTGGGATATAGACAATATTAATTTTTATGTTGAGAAGATTGATGGAGGTAATGATAATATTATTAGTTCTGATGAAGATACTCAATTTGAAATTACAGAAAATTCAATGACATTTAATCCTTTTGGGACAACAGAACATTCAATAAACTATTCTATTGTTGAATATAATTATCCAATCATTAAAGTAAACTCAGAAAATAGTTTAATTAAAGAATTTGAAATTATAAATCATGATGAAAATTCTTTAGCTATTGCAGCAATTATTCCTGAAGATATTATTGCTAGCCCTTCTATTATTAGTATGAAAGATATTTATTATTTGTCAAAACAATAAATCAATCAATTATAAATTTTGTATATTTAAGTTGCAACAAAAATAATAATGATGAAAAAGACTATTTTTTTATTCTTAATAAGTGTAAGTATAGGACTGAATTCGTGTAAAGATAATTTTGTAGAAGCACAAGAATTTGAGCCTATTACTTTAAACGAAATAATTGCAACTTGGGACATTGTTAATATTAATTTTAAAATCTGTTATAATAATATTGGTTTAAATAACTTTGGATGTAATGATAATATTGTAACAGCAGAAGAAGGTACAATATTTGAAATTACAGAAAATAAAATTATAACAAATTATTACGGAACATTACCTGATGTAAGCACATTTAATATTACATCTTTTGAATATCCAATCATTACAACATTGTCAGAAGATGATATTGAATGGAAGTTTGAAATTAATGCACATGCTGAAAACTCTTTAACTATAAGTTCTTTAATTCCTGAAAGTTTGATTGCGGATCCTGAAACCATTCATTCAATGACGGATATTTTTCAATTAAAAAAATAAA
>JAHDII010000081.1 GCA_020630895.1 Saprospiraceae bacterium | reverse complement strand
TAAATTCACCCGATAATACTCTACGTGTATAAATATTAGAAGTATAAGGTTCAAAACACTCATTGTTTCCTAATATTTGTGAAGTAGAAGCGGTTGGCATAGGAGCTAATAATAAGCTATTTCTTACACCATATTTTTGAATATCTTTTCTTAATCCTTCCCAATCCCATCTGTCTGAAGGAGTAACGCCCCACATATCAAATTGAAATTCTCCTTTAGAAATTGGAGAGCCTTCATAAGATTGATATGTTCCTTCTTCTTTTGCTAATTGACATGATTCTGTTAAAGCAGCAAAGTAGATGGTTTCAAATATATCTTTATTTAATTTTTTAGCTTCAGCACTTTCAAATGGATAACGCATCAAAAGAAAAGCATCTGCTAAACCTTGTACTCCTAACCCAATTGGGCGATGACGTTTGTTGGAATTTTCAGCTTCTTTAATAGGGTAATAATTAATATCAATAACTTTATTAAGGTTTCTTGTAACTACTTTAGTTATTTTATATAATTTATCAAAATCATAAGATTTATCACTTACAAATTTACCTAAAGACAAGGAAGCTAAATTACAGACTGCCACTTCATCAGGTGCTGTATATTCAACGATTTCAGTACATAAATTACTACTTCTAATTGTACCTAAATTCTTTTGATTTGATTTTTTATTACAAGCATCTTTATATAACATATAAGGAGTACCTGTTTCTACTTGAGATTCTAAAATTTTAAACCAAAGTTCTTGTGCTTTAATGGTTTTTCTTGCTCTACCTTCTTGCTCATATTTATGATATAATGCTTCAAATTCACCTCCATAAGTATCATAAAGTCCAGGAGCTTCATTAGGACAGAATAAAGACCAGTCACCATTTTGTTGCACTCTTTCCATGAATAAATCAGAAATCCACATTGCATAAAATAAATCTCTAGCTCTCATTTCTTCTTTACCATGATTTTTTCTAAGGTCTAAAAATTCCATGATATCAGAATGCCAAGGTTCTAGATAAATAGCAAATGCTCCTTTTCTTTTTCCTCCTCCTTGATCTACATAACGTGCAGTGTCGTTGAATACTCTTAACATTGGAATAATTCCATTAGATGTTCCTCCAGTTCCTTTGATATAACTTCCTTGAGAACGAATATTGTGGATGCTTAATCCAATGCCTCCAGCGGCTTGAGAAATTTTAGCACAACGAGATAATGTTTCAAAAATTCCTTCTATGCTATCATCTGTCATTGATAATAAGAAACAAGATGATAATTGTGGTTTAGGTGTGCCTGCATTAAATAGAGTAGGAGTAGCGTGAATGAACCATTTTTCAGACATCAAATTATATGTCTCAATTGCTGCATCAATATCTTCTCCATGAATTCCTATAGCAGCTCTCATTAAAGTATGTTGAGGACGTTCTACAACATTACCATCCATTTTTAGTAAGTAAGCTCTTTCTAGCGTTTTGAAACCAAAAAAGTCAAAAGCATAATCTCTATCATAGATAATAGAAGAGTCTAAACGATCTTTATGTTTTCTAATAATTTCAATGACTTCTTTACTAATTAAGCCTGCATTTTCTCCTGTTTTAGGATCTAGATAATTATGCAATGCTTCCATTGTTTTACAGAATGATTTATCTGTATTTTTATGAAGATTGGATACTGCAATTCTAGCAGCCAATAAAGCATAATCTGGATGAATTGTAGCCATTGTTGCAGCAGTTTCTGCTGCTAAATTATCGAGTTCTGTTGTGGTTACGCCATCATATAAACCTTGAATTACTTTTTTAGCAATTTCAATATGAGATACATAACGAGCATCTAATCCATAACATAATTTTTTGATTCTGGCGGTGATTTTATCAAAGCTTACACTTTCTTTCTTCCCACTTCTTTTAACTACTTGCATGGTTCTAATTTGTTTTTAATAATTGTTTATGAAGTGATTTAAAATCATTATTGATTCATGATTTTAAATCACTTTTTTGAAAATATTTGGAATTATTATATTTTCAGAAAAGCCTAACGAAAGTTTTTTAAGAGGGGATTCAAACTTTCGCTAGACTTTATCCTCCTATTCACATAATAATATTTTATGATTTTTATTATTGAGATTAAAAATCTTCATCTAGCGAAAAGATTTGTTTATCTCTATCAGACATTACACCTGATTTTTGATAATCTCCAACTCTTTTTTCAAAGAAATTAGTTTTTCCTTGTAAAGAGATTAAATCCATCCAAGGGAAAGGATTTGGAGTATTGAATACCTTTTCATTTCCTAAAGAATTTAATAATCTATCTGCTACAAATTCAATATATTCAGTCATCATATTTGCATTCATTCCGATCAATGAAACCGGAAGAGCATCTTTTACAAATTCTTTTTCAAATTCTACTGCTTCACAAATAATATCTTGAACGAGTTGTTTGGATAAAGGATATTTTAGCATAGAATAGAGCAAACAAGCAAAATCACAATGCATTCCTTCATCTCTACTGATTAACTCATTTGAAAAAGTTAAGCCTGGCATTAAACCTCTTTTTTTCAACCAAAAAATAGAGCAAAAGCTTCCTGAAAAGAAAATACCTTCTACTGCTGCAAAAGAGATTAAACGATGAGCAAAACTAGGAGCTTCCTCAATCCATTTCATAGCCCATTTTGCTTTTTTCTCTACGCAAGGAAGTGTTTCGATAGCATTGAGTAATGATGCTTTTTCTTTGGGATCTTTAATATATGTATCAATTAAGAGACTATAAGTTTCAGAATGAATATCTTCAATTTGGATTTGAGCAGAGTAAAAAGATCGGGCTTCTGGTATTTGAATTTCTTCATACATATTAATACAAAGATTTTCATTGACAATTCCATCACTTGCCGCAAAGAAAGCGAGTACATGTTTAATAAAATGGCGTTCGTCATCATTTAATTTATGTTGCCAGTCTGAAATATCTTGTTCTAAATCTATTTCATCAGCCGTCCAAAAACAAGCTAAAGCTTGTTTTCTCATTTCCCATATTTTAGGGTATTCTATAGGAAAAAGAACAAATCTATTTGGATTTTCTATTAATATAGGTTCTTTTTGATTTGGATTTTTAGTATCTTTCATTAATTAAAAAGTTATAAAATTTTATTTTTTAATAATTTTTTTAGCATAAAATTTATAGCTATTATAACTATAAATTAAAGTTATAATGCGGCATAAATCTCCTGTTACATCTTTGTTAGATGCAGATAAATTGCTGTTTAAATTTTTTAAAACTTGTGAAGTGGTAAGCTAAAATAGATATCAATAAAATTCTATTTGAATAACTCCCACAGCCGTTTTATGTTAGCACTATTTGAGATTAATTTCAAGCATGTTGTTATAGTGATGATGGATAATCCATTTTCTCAATAACAACGCTAATTTACAGCAAAAAATAGAATGTAAAAACTAAAAGTTATTCACAAAATGTGGATAACATATATTTTAAACTGATTTCCAGTTAATTAACACTTGGTTGAAATTTACCAACATTGTTAATAACTGGATACCATTTTTAGATTTTAGTTGTAGCAAAAAAGTGATATTGTTGTTTTTACTCTGGTTTTCATTTTTAAATGGCATTGAAAATCAAATGTTTTTAAAGAATATAAAATCTGATAACACAAAAAAGTTATATCATTCTTTTTCTTCTAAAGATCCAAACTAAAATTAAGGTTAAGGCTAGACTAATGATAATGATCCAATAAAAAGCATGTTCAGAATCTTCAAAACCACTGAGGGTGTTCATTCCAAAAAAACTAGCCACTAATGTAGGTACCATTAAAATAATAGTAATTAAAGTTAAGCGTTGGATGACTATATTCAAATTATTAGAAATAATAGAGGCGGAAGATTCCATTGTACTTTGAAGAATTTTAGTATATGTATTTGCCATTTCTAAGGCTTGACTATTATCAATAATAATATCTTCAAATAGATCTGTTTTTTCTTCATCATCTCTAATTTTAAGAATATCTGCTCGTTTCATTTTCATTTTAAGCAGTTCATTAGAACTAAGAGAAGTCACGAAATAAACTAGACTTTTTTCTATGCTTAATAATTGTTTTAACTCCCTTGTCCGGCTAGAATCATACAATTCTCTTTCGATTAAATTTCGTTTTAAATTTAATTTTTTCAGATAAGTTAAAAAGCGAAATACATTTTGTTCAAATATTTGGAGGATGAATAATTTTTCATGAGATGGGTTAAAATTTTTTACTTTTCCATCTAAAAATAATTGTAAGACAGGATTTTTGAAAGAGGTAATTGTAATGATATTATCAGGAGTGAGTATAATACCAATAGGAACTGTAATATATGTAGCTTCTATTTCATCATCTGAATCATTGAGTACTGGGGTATTTATGACGATGAGTCGTATATCATCTTCTCTTTCGTAGCGAGATCTTTCATCAATATCGAGGGAGTCGGTTAAGAAATCAATAGGAATTAGCATATTTTCTGCTAATTCTTCTAATTCTTCTTGACTAAAAGGAGCAGAAATATTAACCCAACAATTAGGAACTCTTTCAGGTAGTTCTTGAAGTGTATTTCCAGATTTTGAGTAGTATTTTATCATTGCTCCTTAATGAAAGGTAATTTTATAATAACACAAAAGTAGAATAATAAAACTAAAATCTATCTTCTAGTTCTTTTAAAATACTTTTTGTTTTTTCAATCATTGAATCTGTAATCTCTAAATGGGTTACAAAACGAATAGTTGAAGGTCCGAAAGGAGATGCATTGATTCCTTTTTCTTTTAGTAATTTTAGGAAAATATCAGCATTAAAAGGAGGTTTTACATCAAAAATTAAAATATTAGTTTTAATCGGTCTAATATCTCCTACATAATTTAAAGTGCTTAAAGTTTTACCTAATTGTTTAGCTCTGTCATTATCATCTTTTAATCGGTTGATATTATTTTCTAAGGCATAAATTCCTGCAGCAGCAAGATAACCTGCTTGTCGCATACCTCCTCCCATTGCTTTTCTGAGTCTTCGAGCTTTTCTTATTTGTTCTTTATTTCCTATCAATAAAGAACCAACAGGAGCACCTAGACCTTTAGATAAACAAATAGAGATAGTATCAAATAATTCCCCAACTTCTTTAGGACTTTCATTCGTTTCTACAAGAGCATTAAAAACTCTTGCACCATCTAAATGCAAAAACATGTTTCTTTTTTTGCATAAATCTTTAATGGGTTCAATGTCTTTGTTGGTATAATAAGTACCACCACCTTTATTACTTGTGTTTTCAAGTACAACTAAACGTGAATGAGTTAGCCAATCATAGGTGGGATTAATAGCTGCTTCAATTTGATCTACTGATAGAATACCGTTATTTCCTCGTAATAATTTAATTCCTACATTAGAATTATAAGCATAACCTCCTGTTTCATATTGATAAATATGAGAATATTCATGACAAATAACTTCGTCTAAGCGTTGTGTATGAATGGCAATGGCAATTTGATTGGTCATTGTTCCGGAAGGACAAAAAAGAGCTGCTTCTTTGCCAAACATTTCGGCAGCTTTTTGTTGTAGTTTATTAATTGTAGGATCTTCTCCAAAAACATCATCACCTACTTCTGCTTGAAACATAACTTCTAGCATTTCAGGTGTAGGTTTTGTAACGGTATCGCTAATTAAATTAATATGAGTCATCTTTTTATTTTTAGCCAAATTGATTCAATGTGGCAAAAATAAAGAAAGAGACGATACTTCTATATGAAGAGTCTTATAAAAATCTTAGAATTCTTTTCCATCATAAGTGAAAAGATCAATATCTAAATCGTAAGTATTGTTATAGTCTGATAAAAAAGATTGAACAATTCCATTTAATCCTTCAGTATTTTGAGTTCCATAATTATAAACAAAAGGAAATGAGTAATTAAATTCGCTGGAATTTTCAAAAAGCAATTCTCCTGTGTTAGACATTTCAAAAGAAGAATATTGTCCTATGGCTAAAAAACTTTCTATTGCTCCTGTATTGTTTAATTTATTTTTAAAGGCATCTAATAAGAAATTAGCATTATCATTATTAACTTCTACTCGCCCCCATATAAATCCTTCTGGAATTTTAAGCACTTCTCTAGCATCTAATACAATACCTTTCAATTCATTTTCAAAAGAAAGGACATAAGATTCTTCAGAAATAATGAGTTCTCCAAGATTAATTACAACATTTCTTAGTGTAATATTTATATTATAAGTTCCATTATCCAATTCTCCTATAGTGAGTTCTTGTTTAGGAATTGTATTTCCTTCTGTACAATTATTAGGGATAATTAAATCATGGATATAAATATTAATTCCTCCATCATTTGTTCTAGAAAACTCTGTATCCAAAACAACATCTTCACAATTATATCCTGCTAAAGAGGATATTTCAAAAGCAATATCTCTGCCATTTATGTTTAGATTTTCTTTTAGACGAATTGAAAATTCATCTTCTACATCAAAAACAACTACAGGGGTTTCATTTTTATCAGTACAGGCAGAAATTGTAAAAACAATTAGAAAAAAAAGTAAAAATTTATTCATTCG
Source organism: Saprospiraceae bacterium (assembly GCA_020630895.1). Classification (GTDB taxonomy): domain Bacteria; phylum Bacteroidota; class Bacteroidia; order Chitinophagales; family Saprospiraceae; genus JAHDCE01. The sequence continues at coordinate 5,683 of JAHDII010000081.1, read as the reverse complement.
TCTCTTATAAGTTATGGATTGTCAATCAAATGCTATTACTTTAACGCTAATGATTCAAATATGCTGCGAAACTATGAAAAAACAAAGTAAAATTTAACGTATAGAGTTTGTTATAATTTATTATTGAGACAAAAAGGTCAATTTGAGTCCTTCAATTTCTTGTATATCAGAAATTTGATCTACTGATTTTTTCAGAAAAGAAGCTTTAAAGTTCTTTAAAACAAGGTTTACTTCGCTTTGAGGAATCGCTATTTTTATTTCTGCTGTTTCTTGAAAATTTTGTTCTACTATTTCAATATTATTTTTTTTGAGACTATTCATAATATCACTCATTTTGGTATAATCAAAAGAGAGAGCATAGGTGTTTTTTTGTGTTTTATGAATAATTGTAGCTTGTTGTAATGCTTCTATTGTACTTGTTTTATAAGCATGGATTAAACCCGGAATGCCTAATTTTGTACCTCCGAAGTAGCGAATCACTCCTACAAAAATATTGGTTAATTCGAAGCTATCAATTTGCCCTAATATAGGTCGTCCTGCCGAACCAGAGGGTTCTCCATCATCATTGGCTCTATAATTATTTTTATCTAAACCTAATCTATAAGCATAACATAAATGTCTAGATTTTGGATGTTCCTTTTTTATTTCATTTAATTTTTCTTTAATATCATCTATAGAAAAAACAGGATAAGCATAGGCTATAAATTTACTTCCCTTTTCTCTATAAATTCCTTCTGAAAGTTTTTCAATAGTTTTATAATTATCTACTTGCATTCAATGAGAATTATAATTTAGACTCTAGCCAATTATAGGTGAATTCAAAAACTTCATTTTGTTCTGGTTCATTATGAATTTCATGATAGAATCCTTCCCATATTTTTAATAAATTATCTCCTGAAATTCTATTGGCAAATTCTTGGGTAGCAATAGGAGAAGTGAGTTGATCTTCTGAACCATGCATTAATAAAGTAGGATAGGGGAGTTCGCCAGAAAATGCATCTAATTTTTCTGCTCCTTTCATCATTTCTATTCCTGTACTAGCAGAAATATGATCATGAACTAAAGGATCGTCTTCATATTTTTTTACGACGTTTTTATCTCTAGAAATGTGGTTGGTATTCAACTGATTTTTATTATCAAATTTGGGATATACATTTTTCATGAATTTCCCTAACATCACTAAAAACTTAGGCGGTTCAAAAGCTAATCGAATCCAAGGACCTGTAGCAACTATTGCTTTTGCTTGAGGTTTTCTAGATAGAGAATAATTTAAGACTAAATTTCCTCCTTGGCTGTGTCCATAAATAATTTTAGGAATATTAGGATATTGATTTTCTGCTTCATTCAATAATAAATCAATTTCATCGAGGTATGCTTCATAAGAAGGGGTGTGTCCTTTTTGTCCTTCTGAACGTCCATGACCTCTTCTATCATAGGCAATAGTTGCATAATTTTTTTGAGCAAACCATTGTGCGAAGTGTTCGTATCTAGCAGCGTGTTCGCCCAATCCGTGAACCAAGCAAATTACAGCTTTAGGCTGATTGAGTTTCCAGTGTATTCCGTGAAGTTTTATATTATCAGAAGTATTTAATTGATATGTTAGCCTTTCCATATGATTGATTTTATTCAAGCGATACTGTAAATGTAAAAAACCGAATGGATTAACAGAAATCCATTCGGTTTTTTATTCAAAAAAATGAAAATTATTTTCTTTTTCCATTTTCGTATTCAATAACTTTAGCTGTAGGAAATCGAGGTTGAATAATTTTTTCTAAATAGCCATTGGCTTCTTTTTCTGTATCAAAACCACCAATAAGATAAGCAAAATCTCCATCTTCTTTTTGTTCATATTTTACTTTTCCATATTGTTTGAATATAGAATGGTCTGGAGATAATTCAATTCCAGAATTAAAAAATTCAATCATAAATCCATTATAATCATCTGCTAATTTTTTTGCTCCTTTAGGAATATAATTATCAGTAATTGATTTCTTTGGTTTTTCAACTTCTTCTTTTTTAGGTTCTATTTCTTCTTCTTTTTCTGATATTTTAACTTCTATATCTTCTCCAAAAGCTCCAGCAATTGAACTATTATCATTTAATTCTTCTTCCTTAATCTCTATATTTTCTTTTTTAATTTCTTCTTTAGGATTATTTTTATTTTGAAGTTCTTCTAAACGTTTTTTGCGTTCAATTTCTCTTTGTTTTTGTCGTTCTAAATCTCGTGCAATTTCTGCTGCGATTTCATCATCATTTGTCATTTCTACCACTTCTGCATCATCGAAATCGAAGTTATCTAATTCTTTTTCAAATCGAATATCTTTTAAACTTTTATCTTCTTCAACAATACTTTCATCTTCATTGACAAAGCCTGTTACTTTAATCGTTGTTCTTCGATTGAGTTGGTGCTCTTCTTCAGAACATTCTATTCCATTTGCACATTTATTGGTTAATTTCGTTTCTCCATATCCTCTTGCTGAAATTCTACTTCTTGGAATTTTTCCATTAGTAACAATATATTCAACTGCTGCTCTGGCTCTCTTTTTTGATAATGATAAATTATAAGGATCTTTTCCTCTAGAATCAGTGTGTGAACCTAATTCAATAATAAAATTAGGATTATCTTTTAAAATAGTAATTAATTTATCTAATTCAAGAGAGGCATCTTCGCGGATATTCCATTCATTATAATCATAATAAATATTTTCAACAGCAATTTCTTTATTGACTTTAACTCTATCCATTTCGACATTCGCTAATAGCGTTCCCATAGTATGCCCTTCAGTTAGATTATCTGAAATATCAGGCATGACTTGTCCTACACCTTCAAAACAAAGGATACAGCCATCTATATTTACATGAGCTTCCATTCTTTTTGTAAAAAATCCTTTTTTACGAATCATTACTGTATAATGATTTCCTTGTTCAAAGGTAACTTGAAAATTAGGATCTTTATAGTCTTGAAGATTTATGACTTCTTCGTTTCTAGTATTGTTATATACTTCAATAGATGCTCCAGCAATAGCATTTTTATATCCTTCTTCGTTTAATTCACTCTCTGCTAAAGTTACATCAAATAAATAGCCAGGTTTTCTTTTCATTTCTATTTTTACATAGTGAGTTTTACCTGCTTTAAGTTCATCTGCTTTTACTTCGACAAAAGTATTTTCAAAAATATCTTTAGTTGCTTTTATTTTATATTCCTCATTAGGATTGAGTTCTACTGAAAAAAAACCTTCTTTGTTGGTGGTTGTTTCTGCTTTTATAGCATTAATACTGCTATAAACAGTAATGGCTACTTCATTTAAAAAACCACGATTATCTTCTTCAAAAGCATAACCTTCAATTGTTACTTTTTGTGCAAAAGAAAAATGAATCGTACACAAAAGAAAAATAAATAAAATATATTTTTTCATGATAAATGCTTATTTAATGGATGATTGAAATCATTCATATATTATGATGATAAAAAGGTATGAATAGTTGTTAATACCATGTTAAGGATAGCTTAATCTTTAAATTTCACAAATTCTTTGGGATGATTTCTAATGTATTCTTCCAATTGTGAATAATAATTTTTTTGATGTTGAATATATTCTTTTTTAAAAGATTGCATCTGATTTTTATCTATACGAGCATTTGTTGATTCTGCTAATTGATGTTGATTATATACTTTTTTTAAAAGGATTGTTAGATCTTTATTTTTTAATTTATCTATTGTTTTTTTATTATCAGGAATTTGTTGAATGAGAGATGGTTGATATGTTTGATGAGCATTTCCTTCTGTCATTGTTTCATCTATTTGCCTGAAAAAATACAATAGTTTTTGTCCTTCAGTGAGTTGAGGAATCACTAAAGAATCATTTTCTTCTAAATCAAAAATTTTGCTATAAATAGGACGAATTAAAACCCTTTCTAGTTCTGCTCCTTCTAATTGATTGAATTCTTCTTGTGTTAGTTCTGCTCTTAAATCCCATATTTTTTTGACTCCCTTTTTTTCTTGGAGTTCTTGAATAGAATCTACAATAGTCGTATTCATTTCAGTGGGTAATTCTTGTGGTTTGGGTTGAGGTTGAGGAAGATCAGAAGTACTTTGCTTTTTTTTACATGAAAAAAGCAAAGTACTTGTTATAATTATTAATAATAATATTCTCATTCTTTATTGACTCGTTTTAAATCTAAGAGATTGATCGCATTTTTGCTAATCCCTGTAATGCTCTTTCTTACGAAAACAGCTGTTTCATCATAGAACAAAAATATAACAGGAGATTGTTCAATTACAATTTTTTCCATCTCTTTATATAATTCATAACGTTTCTGAGCATCATTTTCGATAAGAGATTGTTCATATAATTGATCAAAACCTTTATTTTTAAAATGAGTATAGTTAGGAGGAGCAGGATTTCCGCCATAAAAAACGGTTAAAAAACTTTCTCCATCAGGGTAATCAGCAATCCAAGAAGCTCTAAATAAATCTACTTGTCCGCTTACCATTTTTTTCTTTAATGTAGCAGATTCAACAGATTCGATTTTTATATTGAGACCTAATTCTTTCCATTGTCGTGCAATGAAGGTACAGAGATCTAAATAGTCTTGAGTGGTCATTAATTGAATTTCAGGTAATCCTTCTCCTTTTGGGAATCCAGCTTTTTCAAGGAGAGATCGAGCTAATTTAGGATTATATTCATAACCTTTAGTACTTTTATTATGAGAAGGCAAACCTAAAGGTGTAAATCCGGAAGTAGCAGATTTTCCTACACTATTTCTTAATTGTTTCAACATTAAATCTCTATCAATTCCATAATTTAAGGCTTGTCGTACCAAATGATTGGAAAGAGGATTATCTTTTTTAGATACATTAATTCCTAGATATTCAGAATTTAAAAAAGGTATTTTTATAAAATTAATATCATTGTTAAGTTCTGAATGTAAATTTCCTTCTTTGCTTAATAATTCATCGGCAAAAGAAGATTCTAGTCCTGATAAATAATCTAGTTTACCATGTTTAAATTCTAGAAATGCTGTTTTTTTATCTTCAATAAAAGAAATTTTTACACCATCTAAAAGAGGAAGCCCTTCTTCAAAATAATTTTTATTTTTTTCTAAAAATAATGCTTGTCCTTCTATCCAATTTTTAAATTTAAAAGGACCTGTTCCTACAGGATTTTTTCTAAAATTATTTCCAAAATGTTCTACCATTTCTTTAGGAACTACAGAACAATATTGCATGGATAAAATTCCTAAAATAGGATTAAATGCTTTTTTTAATTGAATGACAAAAGTGTGTTCATCAGGAGCAGAAAAAGGATTTTTATCTATTACTCGATCTTTAAAAATCCAAGCACCGGGAGAATTTACAAGTGTGTCTAAAATTCGATTAAAAGAATATACAAAATCTTGGGCAGTTACTTTTCTTCCTTTACCATTAGGAAATTGTTTGTGATCATGAAAAAAAACATTATCATTTAATTGAAAAGTAATTGTTTTTCCTTCATTAGAAAAAGTCCAACTTTTTGCAATACTAGGTTTTATATTTAATTGTTCATCTAATTCAACAAGACCATTAAATAGATGATGTGCTGCCCAAGTATTATTTTGATTTTTTGCAAATGCAGGATCTAAAGAAGTAATACTATTGGATTGGTTATATTTGAATATTTTTTTAGTAGAAGAATTGTTTTCT
>JAHDII010000080.1 GCA_020630895.1 Saprospiraceae bacterium | reverse complement strand
TGCAGGACGATTGAGTGTTAAATAATCTAAACCAACATGAAGTAAAAATCCTACTCTAAGTCTTAATTCTTTAATAATATCTTTCGCAATAGCTAACTGTCTTTTATTTAATTTTTTCTCAATGGAATTGATCCAATCATATAAATCTGAAATATCTAATTCACTAATATCAGAAATATTTGAATTGTTGATTTTAAAATGAAGAGATTCTTTTTTGAGTCTTTTTCCATTACAATGACTACATATATTAGAAGCCATATAATTTTCAGCCCATCGTCTAATACTTTCAGAAGAAGTATCTTTATGCCATCGTTCCAACATCGTTACTAATCCCTCGTTTGCTAAATAATAGCTATGTTCAGAGCCACTCCCAAAATTCATTTTCATAGATAATTTATCATTCCCTCCATATAAAATCGTATCTATTGCTTTTTTAGGAATATCTTTAATAGGAGTACTAAATGAAAATTTATATTCTTTAGCAATAACTCGTAACTGTTTGAATGAAAAATTATCTCTCACTTCTCCTAAAGGAGCGATACCTTGTTCATTAATACTTTTTGAAGAATCTGGAATTACTAAATCTATATCTACTTCTTGAATAGCTCCTAAGCCTTTGCAATTAGAACATGCCCCATAAGGAGAGTTAAAAGAAAAAGCATTAGGAGAAGGTTCTTCATAAGATATTCCAGTATCTGGACACATTAAATTTTTAGAATATTGAGAAATATGATTTTCTTCTAAATCAGAAACCATGATGAATCCTTTTCCTAGTTTTAAAGCCGTTCTTAATGCTTGAGTAATTCTTTCTATTCTTTTATCTGAAGCAGTTAATCTATCGATTACTAATTCAATATCATGAATTTTATATCTATCAATTTGTAAGGCAGGGACTAAATCAATAATTTCTTGATCTACTCTAACTTTGGTGTATCCTTGTTTTCTATATTGATCAAATAATTCTCTATAATGTCCTTTACGTCCTCTAACCAAAGGAGCTAGAATAGCTATTTTTTTATTTTTAAAATTATCCAGAATATGTTGTACAATTTGTTTTTCAGTAAATTTTGTCATTTTTTTTCCTGTATTGTAAGAATAGGCTTCTCCTGTTCTTGCAAAAAGCAGGCGTAAAAAATCATATACTTCTGTTACTGTTCCTACTGTTGATCTAGGATTTCTTCCTGTTGTTTTTTGCTCAATAGAAATTACCGGACTTAGTCCGGTAATTTTTTCAACATCTGGTCGTTCCATATCACCAATAAACTGACGAGCATAAGCAGAAAATGTTTCCATATATCTTCTTTGTCCTTCTGCATAAATTGTATCAAATGCTAAAGAAGATTTTCCACTTCCACTAATTCCTGTAATCACAACAAGCTTATTTCTTGGAATTTTAACATTTAAATTTTTAAGATTATGAACCTTAGCTCCTAAGATGTCAATATTCTCTTCTTTTAACTCGTTATCAGTGTTTTTATTCATTATAAATATCGAATATATGATATAAAAATTATAAAAATATGTAATATATTGATTGTAATATAGGTATAATTATTGTTTATCTTTATATAAAATAACCTATAGGGTATTGTTAGTAAAATGATTGAAAATCAACACCCTTGGCATAATTATTGGCTTATTTTTAAAAAAGAAATCCTTATTAAAACCATGCAAAACTAATGATGGTTGTGCAAAAACACCAAATATTTTGAGATTATGATTCAACAAACAAAACACATAGAGTATTTAGTCATACTTTTCTTTATGACATTGTTCTTTTTTAGTTCTTGCGAAAAAGAAAATCTTTATGACTATAATCCTACAATGACTGCTGATCATGAGAAAGATTTAGGAAATGAGTTATACAGAATCATGATAGATAATCCTGGTGCTTTTCAACTTTTAGAGAGAGCCCAATATCCTAATTTTTATAATTATTTGGATGCTGCTATGAAGATGGTAGAAACACAAACTCAGATGAGAGATAAATATAATTGGGATATTTTGGTAAGAATAGATGATAATTCAAAAAACACTTATGTTTTACCTGGGGGCAAAATTATTATTACAACAGGAATGCTTAAATTTTTAGAAGGAGAACATCAACTATTAGCTCTTTTAGCACATGAAGCATATTATACGGATCGTAAAGATCAAGATGATAAGGACGAACAGAGTATCATCATGAATAAAATGAAAGAAGAATTTGGTTCAGTATATGGAACTAAAGTTTTTGTTGATGTTATTAATCAAATGTCTAGTGAAGGGTTTGATATGGCTATGTTTGGATCTGAAGTGATGTATGAACCTAATTATGTAATAGGGGCAGATGATTTATCTTTAAGAGTTCTGTGTGAAAATTATCTATACTCTCCTTATGGAATTATGGAAATAATAGAAAAAGCAGAAGAAGAAAATTTCTCTGAATTTGCTTGGTTTGAAAATAAAATGCCAGGACCACTGGTATATAATACACTTATCATTGATAGTGTATATGATAGAGATTACAGGATTGATAATATTTTAAATTTTACTACGGATAATTGTGGAGAGCATAATACAAATATGTATTTATCTCGATATGATTCATATATAGATATGTTGCCTTAGTAAATTAAAGTACTATTAATTAAAACAATATAATTGGGTATTCGTTCTTAAGGAGAACGGGTACCCATTTAGGCTATTATAATAAACTATGAAACAAGAACTCAAATATTTAGTTACTATTGGCATTATTTTGTTAATGAGTATCAATTACTACTCTTGTAAATGTACAGATTGTGATGATGATCCCAATCCTATTCTTACAGTGGAAAACGAACGAAATTTGGGTAATAAATTATATCAATTTATTGTAGATAATCCGAACATTTATCCTTCTTTTGCCACTGAAGATTACCCTGAAATGTATTATTATTTAGATATGCTCATGTTTAATGTAGCAACGACAACTCAAGTCTATGATAAATATGATTGGCAAGCTCTTATTTTAGATGATGATGCTAGTATTAATGTTTTTGCACTACCTGGAGGAAAAATTATAATAACATCAGGAATGCTTCGACTTTTGACAGAGGGTTCTCAACTCATTTCTGTTTTAGCACATGAAGCTTATTATACTGATAGAGAAGATCGAAACACTAGAGATGATCTAAGCAAAGTGATGGATAAGCTTAAAAAAATATTTTTGGCAAGTACAGGTTTAGGAACATCTGTTTTTATTGATATAATAGAAGATAATTCTGATTTATCAACTATCCTGGCTGTAATAAATACTGCAAAAAATGAAATTAGTTATGATTATACTGTTGTACAAAAAGCGGATAGTTTAGCGATACAAATGCTATGTCATAATTATGTTTTTGCAGCAGATGGTACTTTAGATATCATTATGATGGCAGAGAATAATCCTAATTTAGATATTATATGGTTAGATAATAGACCTCCGAGTTCTTCTAATTTTAGTTTTCCTAGTAATACAATACAAACTCGACAAGATTTTTTAAATACACAATTGCTCGAAGTCGAATGTGTAAATAATTTGTTTCAAGGAAATGAAAATTATCAGGATTATATTGTTAATCAATTGCCTTAAAATTAATTACAATAACACTTTTATAAAAATAGTATCAGCATCTTGTCCAATAGAATTACGAATATTTTTAATAGAATAATATTCTTTTTCTACATCATACAATAATTCTTTATGAGAAGTATATAATAAATTATTGACTTCTTTTATAATTCTAATTTTTTTTACTTTTTGTTTTATATCATGAAATATTTCTACCGTTTTTATTTCTAATGATTCATCTAAACTCGAATAACTAATATAAGTATCCTTCTTTATTTCATCATACTTATCTTTCCAAGATACTTTATTTATATCTGAATTTAAGAACTCTGATAATTCAATTTTAAAATTTGGAACAACTGTTTGCACTTCTTTTTGACCATTTAAAGTAATTGTTTTTTCAATGGTTTTTATTTGCTTCAATCGTTCTATTTCTTGAATAAAAAAAGATTTAATATCAAAAAAATCTTTTTTTGAAGTGACAACATTATCTACTTCAGGAGCTTGGCAAGCCGCAAACAACAAAAGAAGAAGGCTCATTTTTTTAATTAATTTCATTTTTTTCTATTAGAGAATTTCCTGTCATTTCTTTTGGAATAGGAAGATTCATTATATCTAAAATAGTAGGTGCTATATCAGCTAGTTTTCCATTTTTTAGAGCCACATTTTTATTGTTTTTATTGGCTTGAATATAAAAACAAGGAACAAGATTTGTTGTATGTGCGGTATGTGGAGAACCATCTTCATTGATCATAAAATCAGAATTTCCATGATCAGCTATAATGATAGAAGAATAATTATGTTCTCTTGCTTTTAGGATAAGTTGTTCTACACAAACATCTACAATTTCAGCCGCTTTTATGGCGGCATCAAAGACACCAGTATGCCCTACCATATCTGTATTTGCAAAATTGAGACAAATAAAGTCAGGTAATTCTTCTTCAATATATGAAGTAATAGCATTTGTAATTTCAATAGCACTCATTTCAGGTTGAAAATCATATGTGGGCACTTTAGGAGAAGGAATTAAGATTCTTTTTTCATTTTTAAAGGATTCTTCTCTTCCCCCAGAAAAGAAAAAAGTAACATGAGGGTATTTTTCTGTTTCTGCAATTCTTACTTGCGTTTTTCCTTCTTTAGCTAGTATTTCTCCTAGCGTATTATATAAATTATCTTTTTCAAAAATAACATCTACTCCTGAATAAGAATCATCATAACTTGTCATTGTTACATATTTCAAATTCAATTTTTTCATATTGAATTCAGGAATATCTCTTTGACTTAATACTTCAGTAATTTGTCGAGGTCTATCTGTTCTAAAATTGAAAAATATAACAACATCTTCCTCTTCAATTGTTGTTTTAATATGATTATTTTCATCTGTAAGAACTAAGGGAGGTAAAAATTCATCCGTAAAAGAATTTCCTTTTTTGTAAGATGCTTTAATTGCTTGTAGAGGATCTTTTATTTTTTCGCCTTTACCATGTACTAATAAATCGTATGCTAATTGGATTCTTTCCCATCGTTTATCCCTATCCATAGCATAATATCTACCAATAATAGAAGCAAGGTCAACTGGTAAATCTTTAATATGATTTAATAAATCATCTAAATAATTGCATCCTGATGTTGGAGAAGTATCTCTGCCATCCATAAAAGCATGAATAAATACATCTTCTAAGCCAAAATCGGAAGTAATATCACAAAGTGCCTTTAAATGATTGATATGAGAGTGTACTCCTCCATCAGAGACTAAGCCTATGAGGTGTACTTTTTTTCCTTTTTGTTGGGCATATTGCAATGATTCTAATAATACTTTATTGGTATGAAAAGTTTTATTTTTAATTTCAAGATTAATTCTGGTTAGTTCTTGATACACAATACGTCCTGCTCCTATATTCAAATGTCCCACTTCAGAATTTCCCATTTGTCCTGTAGGAAGTCCTACATCTTCTCCAAAGGTAATGAGCTCAGAATTGGGATGATTTTTGTATAGACTATCTATAAAAGGAGTATTGGCTTGAGCAATAGCACTTACTTCAGGAATTTTGCCATGTCCCCAACCATCTAAGATAACTAATAACGCACGTTGATAAACTTCTTGATTCATGTATTTTTATTTGGATGATTCCAATTTGTTGCAAAAGTACACACTATCTTATCGAAAACAAACGTTAAACCAAAGCTAAAGTGAGTTAATAAATTAAAAAAAAGTGAAACTTTTTAAAAAAATTGCGTTACAAAGGTGTAACAAAATAATACATTTATAGGCTCACATTTACTTATAATAAAAAGTTAACGTATCTAAAATATTTGATTATCATAAAGATATGTATTAAATTAGATATATAATTAAAAATTGGATTATCATGAAAAGCCTAATTTTTTGTTTATTAATGGTTGTTTCTCCTACAATTAATGAGTTGCCTGACTTAACAGGAATTACTACAGCATTACGTTCAGGAGATGCAGAATCATTAGCTTCCTTTTTTGATGAGGAAGTAGAACTTGCCCTTTTAGATGAAGAAGATGTGTATGATAAAGATGATGCTAAAAATTTAGTAGCAGAATTTTTTAAATCGCATACCGCCAAATCTTTTAGTCAAGTTCATAAAGGAACCTCTAAGGGAGAAGATTCTCATTATGTAATTGGGGATTTATCTGCAGGGACAGAAACGTATAGAATTTATATTTACCTTAAAGAAATTGATGGTCAATACAAAATTCAGGAACTTCGAATAGAGGAGTAATAGAAAACTAAAATAAACTTAATAGAACCTTCTGTGTTGGATATTTAGTAATATTTGAATCACAGGAGGTTTTTTTTATTAATCATCCAAATCTCCTGCATCTTCATCAGTAAAAGAATCTATCATAATATTCTTTTTTACAAAATTGCACCACTTGCAAGTATCTTTTCCACAGCCCTCATAAAAGTTTTGATTTTTAATATTTTTAAAACTTTCTACCATCATTTCGCCTACAAGTCTTTCATCATCATTATTAAATATTAATGATTTAATAGGAAATTTATTTTTTTTATCTGTTTCTAGATAAGAAATTTCTCCTGAAGAAACGGTTTGAGAATTTTCTTTATAATTTTCAAATAATATTTTATAAAAATAAAGTTGTCTCCAATAAATACCTCCTAAAATATCTTTTGCAGTAGGAGCTTTCATTTTTTTATCATCTAAACTTCCTGTTTTGTAATCTGCAATTTTTACATGATGTTCATTTTCGATAATTACTTTATCTAAAGTTCCTTTTATGGGTATTCCTTGATATTCTACATTACGAATATCCATTTCAGGAATTACATTTTTATTCCAAGAGTCAATTTGAGAACGATAATACAAACGCAAATTCTTTTTCCCCATATTCATTCTTCGACTGAATCCTTTTTTTGAAAAATAATGTCGTCGTCGTTTCATTTCTTTTTCAAAGAATGTTACTAATTCAGTTGAGCTTAAAAATTCATGCTCGGGATGAATGAGCATTTTATCAAATAACCTTTTTAGTGCATTATGCATGGCTGTTCCATAAGTTGCCGCTTCATTAGGAATACTTGGAATTCTTAAAACATATTCATAATAAAAACTTAAAGGACACGCTTGATAACGGTTCATGGATGAAACGCTTAAAACAAAACCTTCTAATAATTCAGCAATGGTATTTTTTTCTAATGCTTTTATATTTGGTTTTTCTAATTCTGTTAATAATAATCCTTGAATATCAATAATTTCTTTTTCGGGTAAAACTCTTTTTTCTATTTCTAATTGTAAGGAATTATCTTCTAAAATTTCATCTAAAAATTGAGAATGTTCTAGTGGTTTTGCTGCATTATCATTTTTAGCATAAGATAAATATAATTGTTCTTTAGCCCGAGTCATGGCAACATAAAATAATCTTCTTCTTGATTCTAAAGCATCATTTTCTTCATTAGATAATGTAATGGTATCAGGCAAGTAAAAACGATACCTATTTCCTCCGCTAGAAGAATCCCAATCTTTTCCACAATCTATCATAAAAACAATTTGAAATTCTAAACCTTTTGCTCCATGGGCTGTAATTAAATTTACTCCATTTTCTGCACTAATCGTTTTATTAACGCCAATGGGTAATTTATTATCATCCATATTTTGAAGAATATCTAATAATCTTTTTACAGAAAGTCTAGGATTTTTATCTGTTTCTTTTTTTACAAAATCAAAAAATGTACTAATAATTTGAAGTAACCACGCTTGTTCTTTATGATGAATAATATGATGTAATAATCCGCTTTTATTTATTAATTTTTCTAAAAAATTAAGGCATCTTAGATTTCCAAAGTCAATTAATAATTCATTAAATAAATTAGAAAATTGAAGAATAAAATGAGGTTCTTTAAATTTTATTTTTTTTAAAGTTTCTTCATCTTCCATTAATTCTCGCCAAGTAATATTTTTTGCATTTCTATATTTAGCAATGTAAGTACTTAATCGAGATAAATCAGATGCATGAATTTTTAAATAATTAAAATGAAGAATTTTAAATAAATGTTCTTCACCACTATTGGGTGTTTTATATTCGAGGTATAAATATTCTAAAAATGTTCTTAGATTATCAATTAAAGGTAAATCTAAAATATTAACTCTCCGTTTTGTTGTATAAGGAATTCTTTTTCTTTCTAATAAAGAAATAACATTTTTTGCTTGTTTATGTTTGGCATAAATTACAGCCACTTCATTTAGAGGAAATCCTTCTTTATATAAGCGTTCTATATGATTAGCAATGGCTGCATCTTCGTGCATTTTATTAGGATATTCTAATATTTTAGGACGCAAATGTGAGGTAGCGAATATTTTATTTTTTGCAATTAAATTTTTATCAAGTCCTTTTATATTTTTAATAATTCTTTCTTGATTATGATCAATTACAATTTTTGAAGCATCTAAAATATGTTGAGAAGAACGGTAATTATCTTTTAATAAAACAAGTTGAATTTCTGGTTCATAATCATTATAAAATTCAATAATATTTTTTAATCTTGCTCCTTGAAATTCAAAAATAGATTGGTCATCATCCCCTACAACAAAAACATTAGGTTGTTTCCAATATCCTAATAAAGTTTTTAAAATTTTATTTTGACTTCCATTTGTATCTTGATATTCATCTACCAAAAAATATAAATATTGTTCTTGATAATTTCTTAATAAAGCTTCATTATTTTTAAATTCATCCAATACCCATAAAATCATATCTTCATAATCATACCTTCCCCGTTCTTTCATTTTTTCATTATAAATAGGAAATAGATTTGCAGCAGATTTTAATTTTTCTAATTGCTCATTTATTTTTTCAACTTTAGCTTTTTTTAATTCTCCTTTTTTTCCATGACGAGAATTTTTTTTATAAATAAATTCTTCTTTAGAAGGAATACTTTTTAAAAAAGATTCTATATTTTTTTCAATAAAACTAGCAGACCAACTTTCTGCTTTCATTTGTTTGAATAAAGATTTTAAATGTGTTTCATAATAATAAATATCCCAACGACCTTTTTTTAGAATATTATTTTCTGGTAATTCATCAATCATTTCTCGAATGATTTCAACACGTTCTAAATCTGAAATTAATTCTAATTCAAATTTTCCAAATAGTTCTAAATTATCTTGAATAATTGTATTGCAAAAAGAATGAAAAGTATAAATATGAATTTTATGAGCTTCTGGTCCGATAAATTCTTGTAAGCGTTCACGCATAGCTAGAACCCCTGCATCTGTAAAAGTAAGGCAAAGAATATTATGAGCTTTAGCATCTGTTTGTTTTAAAATATTACCAATACGAGCGGAAAGAATATGCGTTTTTCCTGTTCCTGGTCCAGCAATGACTAAAACAGGTCCAGCAATACTTTTTACAGCAATTTCTTGACTAGGATTTAAGTTTTTTAATTCTTGTTCAAAAATTTGTTCGTAATGATCTCGTGTATTTTTGCTCAATTCTTATAATTTTTAAATAATCGTTTATTTAATTTTTTTTAAAATAAAAATTAAATGTGAACTATATTCTTTTATGAATGAATTAGATAAAGAATTATCTAATGTAATACAATATTTTCTAATAGCTTTTGGAATTCTGTGAATAGGAAAAAAAGCAATGCCATGATAATTTATTAATTCCCAATTATTTTTTGAAAGTTCTAAAATTGTTTTTACATCGATTTGATTTCCACCATGCCAATGATTGGTTTTATATCTTGTTAATTTTCGTCTTTTTTGAGAAGGAATGTCAAAAATAAAATATCCATCCGTTTGTAAAACTCGATGAGCTTCATGAAGAATATTTTTCATTTGAGGAATATCCAAATGCATGAATAAATGAAAAGAAGTTATATTTTTAAAAAAGGAATTTTCGAAAGGCAAATTTTCAGCATCGCTAATTTGAATATTTTTTTCAGGAAATTTTTTTGTAGAATATTCAATCATATTAGGACTTATATCAATGCCATAATGAGAAAAATGTAAAAATCTTCCTGTACCACAAGCAATATCTAAATTATTATCAATCTCATTGGGATTCAAATATTTTTCTAAAACTTTATTTTCTTGTTGATGAATATATTTTCCATAAGAATTAGAAAATCTATCTTGATCGTATTTTTGAGCGAGATGATCGTAATATTTAATAATGTCCTGTTTCAAATTAATATTTTTAAGTTGTGGATGTATCCACAAAGTCCATAGTTAAATAATTCATAGACCACAGTTAGTAATAATATATTTTGATACAGGTGTAAATATAATCAATAATAGAATAATTTAATCAAAATAAAAACGCCCGCCCCACGTTAGCGGGACGGACGCATCAAAACAAAACGAAAAACCAACTTTAAACAAGATAAAAGTTCTTATATATTTTACTATCCAGCTTTTAAGCGGACAGACATATTTTTTGTTTTACCATCTCTAAGAATGGTAAGTTGTACAGTATCTCCAGGGCGTTTTCTTCCTACAAGTTCTTGTAATTCAGGTGCTGTTTTTACTTGTTTGCCATTCACTTGGGTAATAATATCATAAGGTAAAATTCCAGCAAATTGACCAGCAGAACCATCTATTACCCCTAAAACAACAACTCCTTGATTAATATTAACACCTAATTGGCTAGCTTGTTCACTATCTAAGGTTTCAATATCAATTCCAATCAAACCTCTTTGAGTTTTTCCATATTGAATTAGGTCATCTACCACTTTAGTAACAATATTGATTGGAATAGCAAATGAATATCCTGCAAAAGAACCTGTTTGAGTAGCTATAGCAGAATTAATTCCTAACAATCTTCCTTTAGCATCTACTAAAGCTCCTCCAGAATTACCTGGATTTACAGCAGCATCTGTTTGAATGAATGATTCAATAGATTTTTTACCACTGATAATATTAATATCTCTACCTTTAGCACTAATGATACCTGCTGTTACTGTTGATGTTAAATCAAATGGATTTCCTACAGCTAATACCCATTCTCCTACTTCAGCTATATCAGAATTGGCTAATTCTAATGTAGGTAAATCTGTTGCTTCTATTTTTATAACCGCTAAATCTGTTGTTTTATCTTTTCCTACAACTTTAGCTTCAAAAGTTCTATTATCATAAAGAGTTACCTCAACTTTATCTGCAAAATCAATAACATGGTTATTCGTAATAATATACCCATCTTTAGAATATATCACACCTGAACCTGTTCCCTTTTGAGGACCAAAACCACCTCCAAAAAAGTCAAAGAAAGAATCCATGTTTCTTGAATCGTTGCCCTTTTTTTCATCTTCTGATGCAGTAATATGAACTACAACAGGCATTGATTTTTTAGCAGCCGATTTAAAATCAAAAGGAACATTACTTTGAGAAGAGGATGAATTAATGAATTGTGTAGCACTATCATTAGTATCAGTAAGATAGTTAGGATTAACTAGGTGAAATCCTCCTAGAGTTATTGCACCCCCTATCATTCCTGCTAATATAAGTGAAAACAAATTTTTCATTATTGGTTTTGATATTTTGATTCTAAAATAAATTAATAATTTGTTTAGGTCTGTGTTTCAAAAATATAAACGCCCCAGTAAGAAATATTGTTATAAAAATGTTCTGTATTTAACGCTATATTAACATTTTTAATCTTATAATATTTTGATAATCAATTTTTTATGTTTTAAATAATTATAACTTTAAATATTTAGAAGGTATTTTCTTATTAAAAATGATTTTATGAATATCTTCTTGATAAGGTTCTTTTTCTTTAATGACTTTACATGGATTCCCTACTGCTATAGAGTTAGGTGGAATATCTTTCGTAACTACAGAACCTGCTCCAATAATTACATTATTACCAATTGAAACTTCAGGTAAAATAACACTACCTCCCCCAATCCATACATGATTACCTATATAAATAGGTTTAGCTTTGATTTGTTCTCTTAGATTGTTGAGATTATGATTAGAAGAAATAATTATAACATTAGGTCCTATTTCTATATTGGACCCAAAATGAATTCCATTATTAGCTTGGATATAATTATTCATGTTATCTCCTGGATCACATAAAATTCCTTTAGTAATATTTTGAGGATTAATTACTTTTGAAGTAAAATGAACAGGCCATTTTACTTTTCCATTGAGTCTAAATATTTTTTGAGGAATAAAAAATTCAAAAAAAAGGCGATAATATTTTATATATCCATATTTAGGACGATAATATTGAGGATATATCCAATTGATAAAATATCCAAATAATAAAAAATCTATTTTATCTTTTAATGATATTTTTTTCATTGATTTTTATACTTTTTTAAAAGTAATAAAAAATAAATATACA
>JAHDII010000079.1 GCA_020630895.1 Saprospiraceae bacterium | reverse complement strand
AATAAATATTAACTGCAATCTCAAAAATATTAAAAAAATAAGCAATTAGAAATTTTGTCAATTATCCCTCAATATGTATTGTTCTTAACAAAAAAAAATTAATTTAGCATTGTTGAGAAACTAAACCACTTATAATAAGCGACTTATAATACAATGAAAGATTCTAAACTTGTTAAAATATTTAAGGATTTATCTAAAAAAGAGCAAAAAGAATTTGAAAAATTTATACAATCGCCTTATTTCAATACCAATCAGAACTTAATTGGCTTATATGAATATATCATGTTGTTTGCTCCCTCGTTTGAACAAGAAGAATTTACAGAAGAAAATGCTTTAAAATATGTTTTTCAAGAAGAAGGAAATAATACTCTTTCTGCGATTACAAAACTAACATCTAAATTATTCAAATTATTAAAACAGTTTATTTCTGTAGAAAAACATTTGAGTAATGATTTTGAATCCTCGTATAATTTATTGCTTTATTATAGAGAACATCAATATTTAAAAGAGTTTCATGCGTTGCAGCAACAAATCAAAAAGAAACAAAAACCACATTCTAATTTTTTTTATGAAAATTTTTTATTAGAGAGAGAACTCAATTTAGTCATTTCTCAAACGGAAGATAAAGGAGTAGGAGATGTACATTTTCATAAGGTATCTCAATCATTAGATACGTATTTTATTTATAATAAATTGGTCTATGCTTGTCAAAAAATTAATAGAGGACAAGTCATTAAAGGGATAGAAACTTCTTTTTATTTTGAAGATATTTTTGAAGACATTCCCAATACGCCATATTATCAAGAAATGCCTATTTTTCTATGGTTTCAAGCCTACCAATTGTTGACATCTCATCATAATGAGGAGATATATTTTTCTTTTAAACAAGAATTATTTAAAGGATTTTCAAGTTTAGATTATTCTGCTGCTCGACTTTTATTTACTTATTTGGAGAATAGAGCTATTAGACTTTTTAAGGGAGAACAGATGTATCAAGAATTATTTGAATTATATGATTTTCAGGATCAGCATTCCATATTATTACATAATAAAACCAATCCTAATGTAATAAAAAATTATGTTTTAGTCGCTCTTAATTTAAATAAAATTATAAAAGCAGAACAATTTTTAGAATCTCATAAAAAAGAAATATTACCTGTCTTTCATTCTCATTATACTTTGAGTAAGGCATTAATTTTATTTGAGAAAAAGGAGTATGAAAGAACTTTAGATGGTTTGAATGAACTTAAACTTCAAAATATTTATTTGAAACTCAACGAAAAACGCCTTCGTCTCAAAATATATTATCATCTCGATTATATAGAATTATTATTAGATACAATCAATAGTTTTAGAGTCTTTTTAACCAATAATAAAGAAATCATTAGTGATTTTCATCTTCAAGCGAATAAAAACTTTATTAATTATCTATCCAAAGCTGTAAAAACAGTCACTTCTATTAAAGACAACCCATTACCTTCTATTGAAGAAGTCCAACAAGTTAAGGAATTAGTAGAGAGGAATTGGTTGTTGTCTGTTTTAAACAATTGATATACAGGTTTTTATAAGTTAATTTATTTTTCAAGGATTTTAGTTTTTTTTTCTAATTGAATTCAACATGAGTTCTCCCACATCTTTGTGCCATCACTTGATTACAAATTTTCAATTGATTTAAAAGCGGAAACTGAAAAGCTATAACAGAGTAAGTATTCAATTAAAATCTTATTACAATGAAAAATGTATTAATTTCTGTAGCCCTACTGATAAGCCTTATTTTTTCCTTTTCTTCTTGTAAAGAAGATACTTATGAAGAGGAAGTTTATGTAAGAGATCTTACCAATATTCAATTAGACTACCATTCTATTTATGGGGATGTATCAAAGACAGCTGCTCCTGTTCAATTAGGTATGACGGAAGATATTCTTTTCCAAAGAATGGGTAAACAAAAAGAAGACTTTAAAGAATTGAAAGTCAATGAATATTCATTTACAGGAATAGCTCTTGTAGAACATTTATCTGAAGATGGTACTTCTTTTTTTGCTTGGCATGAGTATCAAGATGAAGCAGTTGTAGTAGTAGAAGGAGAACTCAACTCAGGAGAAGTATTTGAACCCAAAGCTTATATAATACACTGCTCCAATGGCTTAGTATATGATGAACATTTTGATCATTGGAGACCCATGACTTTTGATGATGTTTTTTGGAATTGGGTAAATAATGGAGTTTGGCCTCCTGAATAATTTCCAATTTATAATTCTAAAAAACAGCGATTTATTTTTTACCTATCAAAATTTAAAACCATGAAAAATCAATCTTTTTTATCACATCAAAATATACAAGGTTATAACAAAAATATACCACCTTGAAAAAATAAATCAACCTTTTTTAAACAACTATTTTTTGAATCACACTTAAATATTAAAATCATGAAAAATCAAATTCATTTATTTAAAACACATCAAATTATTAACCAAAATTTTATTATGAAAACAACACAAATTTTTAAGAACGCAGGTATTGTATTATTATTTGTATTATTCAATATCTCATTACAGGCACAAACCTTTAAACACATTTATGGAACATCTTCAAATGAAGGAGCTATTGTTGAATATTTTGCTAGTGAACAAGCCTATTATATGGTAGGAGCAACAAATGCCATTCCTTTTATTTCAAAAATGGATATAGTAGGAAAGGAAGTTTGGAGTATTCAATTAGCCACTAATTTGAGAGGACATTTGAATTCTGTTCAACAAATGGATGATGGTAATATCCTTGTTTCAGGAACTTTAGCCAGTCGTAAAGCTATCTTTTTAGCTAAAATTTCTCCAGCAGGAAATGTTCTTTGGGAAAAGAAACATGAAAGAGGAGGACGTACTATTGGTATGAAAATGGTTAAATCTAAAAATGATGTTCTAGGAGAAACCTATATCATTAAACATTGGAAATCAAGTGGAGGTTCTTCTGATGATATGGCAATTGTAAAGATTGATAATGCTGGAAGTATTATTTGGTCTAAGGATTATGTGATTGGAGGAGATGATGAAGTATATGATATTGTAGCTACAGATAACGGTAAATGTGTAATAACAGGATCTAATAGTTCATCTAGTTGGCAAATGTATGTTATAGAAATTGGAACAAATGGTAATATCTCTAAGACTAAAGGATTTTCTTCAAGAGAAACATTTCCTTATGCTATAACAACAACTTATGATGGGGGGTATATTGTTACAGGAAGAATCAGAAGATCTAATTCTGTTAGTAATGCCTTTATCATGAAATTAGATAATAATTTATCTATAGTATGGAGCAAGGTATATAATAAAAATCAAAACTTATCTTTTGGAGATGTTGTTGAAGATGAAGATCATAACATTACAGTATCTAGTTATGAAACCATCGGAGGAAATTTAAAATATACTTTAATTCAATTTGATGAAAATGGAAATTATTTGAAAGCTATTATTTTAGGAAATTCTTCATTGACTAGCTTTACATATCGTGCATATTTAAGTCAAACTCAAGGTTCTCCTAATCGATTAATTGTAACAGATTATACAACATCTCCTAGTAATTTTGGAGGAAATGATATTCTTTGGGAAGTATTAGATAAAGACTTAGAAAATGCTTGTGAATTTGAAAATTATACAGCAACAGTTAATAATGTTACATTTCCTGAAAGAAGATTTAGAATGAATGAATCAGCTACAAGTTATGCTACTAGTACCGTTAATTCTAATACTCGTTTTGATTTAGAAGAATTGACTATTTGTGAAGCAGATCCTTGTTTAATCTATTTATGTGGACAAAACAATAACAAAGTTATAGTATGTCATATTCCACATGGAAATCCAAGTGCAGCACATGAAATATGTATTTCTCCTAATGCTTTACCAGCACATTTAGCTCATGGAGATTATTGTGGTCCTTGTAAAGAAAATGAAACTCCTACTATTGAATTACCAACAGGAAGTATCAAAGAAATTCAAAGAACAAAAGGAGAAATAAAAGATGAATTTCAAGCACTACCTAAAGATGGTAAAACATTTACAAAAGGAAATGCTAGAAAAATGGAATCTATAAAAATTAAAGATGTATCTATTGCTCCTAATCCTACAAGTAATATTTTAAATATTCAATTAGAAGAATTTCCTGAGGAAGAAGTAGAGATTTCTATTTTTAATATTCAAGGAGTTCAAGTGGTTTCTACTACAATGAATCAAAAAAATAAAACTTTGGATGTTACAAATTTGAATAATGGAATTTATCAAATTCAAATGCTTGGAAAGGATTGGCAAGCCAATAAAAAGTTTGTTATTGTAAGATAGAAATAAATCACCCTTAATTTTTTTATGTAAATCAGTATCGTAATATTTTCGATGCTGATTTACGCATTTTAATATTCTTCTCAAAAAATTGAATTATATTGAGACCTCGATATATTTTTCGTTCTTTGACAATTCGGTTGGTTTACAAATTTAGAAGACAATTCTCATATTTAATATTTGGAGAATAGACACTAGATGCTAGACTAATGCTGGTCTAGCATCTAGTGTCTAATATCTAATATCTACAGCTCAGTATAAAAGTGTTCTGTTAATTTTCTTTTTCACCAGCCAAATTATCAAAGAATATATTTTTTAGATTCTATTTTATAAAAAAAGATGATTAGTATTTCTAAACTAAAAAAAATAATTACATCCAAAAAAAAGAATTTTACAACAGATGATTTTTTAACCATACATCGTTTTACTGAAGGATATTTAAAAAGAATTACTTTTATAGGACTTCGTCTCAATGATATTCAATATAATACTGCTAAAGAATTAACAGATTTTATTTATATTGGAGGAATTCATTCTCAAATCAAAAAGATATTTGAATTATTACCTCAAAACCATTCGTATGAAACCATCATTCGAAAACATAAAGATTTTGAAATTATTTATCAATTATTTAAAAACTATTCTTGTCCTTTAAGAAATAGATTAGTACATGGAGGAATTGGAAAAATTAAAAATCAAGATGTTCTTTTTTATGCTTGTTCTATTGATAAGAAATTTATAGAATCATTTGAAAATATTTTAAAAAAAGAATGGGGACATTCTGCTTTTGATACTCCAGGGAAATGGGGAGCTAAAAGAATTACGATGATTCAAAAAAATGAAGATATTATTCAGAAATTAAAATTAGGAAAATTTCATCCCTCAGAATTAAATCTTGAAAAAGTAAAAAATATTTTATCCAAACACCAAATAAAATTATGAAGCAATTTAAAAATATTATATTATTGATGCTTATTTTTTTTCTGGCAGCTTGTCAAAATAACTCGACAGAAAAAAGTACAATACCACAACCTAAGCCAGAAGCAAAGCCTAAAAATTTAACAGCAATATATTCTACTTTTGAACAGCTTCAACCTCGACTATATACAAAGTCAGATTCTATTTATATCATTAATTTTTGGGCAACATGGTGTGCTCCTTGTGTGGCAGAATTACCACACTTTTTTGAAATAGAAAAAAAATATAAAAATCAAAAAGTAAAACTATTATTAGTAAGTTTAGATTTTAAAAGTCAAATAAAAACAAAACTCAAACCTTTTTTAGTTGATCGAAAAATTACAACAGAAGTCGTTGCTATAACAGATCCCAATTCTAATGAATGGATAGATAAAGTATCTTCAAAGTGGACAGGATCTATTCCTGCAACTTTAATTTTTAATAAAGATAAAAGAGGTTTTTACGAACAGCAATTTTCTTTTGAAGAATTAGAAAAAACCTTAAAAGCTTTTATCAATTAATATTATCAATAAACTAAAATTATTAAGAGAAATTAAAAAAATGTAGAGAATAGGTACAGTTTTTATTCATTGAATGTAATGAAAAATTCTGCGAATCTCCGCGGATAACTCCGCGGTTCTCTGCGTTATAAAAATATTTCGTAATAATCTTAAAAAAATGATAAAACCTTCATTATTCTAGCATCATAATTGAATAAACTTTAACTTGCAAAACCATACAACTAAATGAGGAAAAATATCATCTAGACTATTACACAAACTAAGAATTGTAATGAAGTTTTATATTACTATAATCATATTTTTATTCTCCCTTTTATCTTTATTTGCACAAGACTTTAGCACTTATCAATGGAAATTTTATAATACTTCAAATAGTATTATAAAAAATAATATGATTAGTGAAATATTATTTGATACAGAAGATAATGCTTGGGTAACGACTAATAGCCAAGGCTTATATAAGTATGATGGAATAGAATGGGAACAATTTCCATTTCCTAAAGATTGGCAACAAACGGGCTGGCTCAATAGTATTTATTTAGATCCTCAAGGAAAAATGTGGATTGCAGGTTGCCCTGGATATTTATTAACTTTTGATACTCGAAAAAAACAATGGGATAGGATTGAATTTCCAGAAGGGCAGCCTTGGAAAATTAAAGCAAATTCTAAGGGAGTGATGCTCATTGGAGTACATACCCAAACCGAAAAAGGAATGTTGTATCAATATAAAAACCAAAAATTTACTTTATTAGAAGACAAACATGGAGACCCATTTGATATTTTTATTCAAGAAAATGGAGATGCTATAGCGAGTTTTAGAAAAGGTTCTTACACTTATGCTTTACAATCGGATGGCTCCTATGAAAATGTAGGAAAAAAGTTTTTTAAACATCCTATTTATGAGTTTGATAGTGATAGTAAAGGAGATCTTTGGGCTACTTCTTATAATACACAATATTTGCATCATTATAAAAATGAACGTTGGAATATAATTCCAGATGCTCCTAAAAAAATATATTATGATTTTAATGGAAAATATAAATATGTAGTTCATAATGTTTTGGTATTGCCAGACGATAGAGCATTAATTACAACTCAATTCAATGCAAGTATTGCTATGTATAATGGAACAACTTGGGAAGCCTATAATTTACCTCTTACAATGAACGATGGAATAGGGCGAGTTCGTTTAGCTCCTGATGGAAGTATTTGGTGTGCTACTTGGAAAAATGGCATTTATATTTTTTATCCCGATGATTCAGATATTGTTCAAGATAATCAACCTATTTCTTTTATTCCAGATCCTAAAAGAAAAGCGAATACAATTAAAAATGTAAAAGTTCCTAGCCAGAAAATTATAGTAGATATAAAAGATAATAAACAAGTAGATGGAGATATTGTTTCTCTTTATTTTAATGGTGAAATCATTTGGGAAAAAGCCACTTTAACTGATGAAATAAAATCTTTTGAATTAGAATTAAAAAAAGGTAAAAACGAAATCTTATTATATGCACATAATTTAGGAAAAATGCCTCCTAATACAGCAATGATTCATTTGAGATATGATAAATCTATAGAAGAAATAAAAGTCAATTCCGATTATAATACTTGTGGTAGAATTTTAGTCTATTGGGATAAGTAAAAGTATATTTTAATATCATACATGTTACGTTATTTTTTGTTTTAAATAATCTTTAGCAAATATTCTAAAACGATTCCATTGTTCTTCAGGACTTAATCTAGGACCATGATTACTAATAATTCCATTCAAATTCATATGGTAAACTTTATGAATACTTTCAGGAATTAAATGAGGGAAAGAATTAAAAATAGCAGGAGGAAAACGATGTTTTTTTCTTCGAGTATTCACTAAATCTCCAATAAATAAATACTTGCTTTCTAAAAATAAATATCCCAAATGTCCAATAGAATGTCCAGGTAAATGGATTACTTTTATGCCTCCTAAAATATTTAAAATATCTCCATCTTTTACATGGTGATCTATTTTGATAGCTTTATAATTAAAATAAAATCTTCCAAATTTTTCTAGACCATCACAAACTAAATTAATGCCCTTATAAGAATATTTTCCATCAATATGAATTTGTTCTTCTTTAGAACAAATAATTGTAGCTCCTGAAATTTCTTTTAATTTTTTTAAATGTACAACATGATCTAAATGTCCATGAGTTAATAAAATATAATCAATATCTTCTAATTTTTTATGAATATTTAAAAGGGCATTTTTAATAAATGAAATACCATTTAAAAAACCTGTATCAATTAATATTATTTCTTTATGATTATATAAAATAAAATTATTAACAAAAATACCATTCAATTCTATGATGTTCATTCGCTTGTGTATCAATAATAAAATCAAAATTATTAATATCATTGAATAATCAATAATAACTTATAAATTATTTTGAGATAATATTTTTTGTATATATGATGATTTTTTACAATATTTGTATAACTCTTTTTTAACCAAAACCAAATGATATGTACAAATTAATTATCTCTGTACTTACAGTAATTCTATGTATAGTAAGTACATCTGCCCAATCTTTTAGTCATGGCTCAGGAGTATCTTATATGAAGTTAAAAGGCTCTGGTGTAGACATGAATGCTTATGGAGTCGTTTATGCTCCTAGAATTAATTTTAAGGAAATGAAAGAATGGGCAAGTCTTTCCATTGGAACAAAATTAGCATGGGCTGTTAGCCGAACTGAAGTTCAAGATTTTTCTAATCTAACTAATGTATCTACTCGTGAGGTAACAACTTTAGTAGTTGATGTACCTTTATTAGTAGGCTTGAATTTAGGAGCAGGAGCAACACGAGAACGCACCGATGGCATGCTAGGAGCTTTTATTAATGCAGGTCTTGGATTTAATATCCGAAGATTTTCTTATGTGAATGAGTTGGAGCAAAAAATTAAGCAAAGAAGTTTAATTTTTGGTCCTGCCTTTTATGGAGGATTCCGTTTTAGAGTAAAAGGTAAATTGGCAAGTCTTGGAGCTTCATTTTTGCAAGGATTAACCAAAAATAATAAAATTAAAGTCTTCGGATTTAGAGGAATTTATTATTTTAATTAAGTTCTAAAGGTCAGTATTGAAACTGAATAGGGACTATCTAATAATTAAATTTAGATAGTCCCTATTTGATTCAATAAGGTCTAATTTTAATAGTCATTATTTTGAATTATTTTTTGTTAATGACCAATAAATATTTTTTGTATTGAATGAATTTGTTTTATCATTACAATTCATTTTAATCTTTTATTAAACAATTTTTTAACTAAAAAACAATCAACATGTTTAGATTTATCTTACCATTGGTTACATTTCTATTATTTAGTATTTCAGCTTCTTCTCAAACCTTTAGTCATGGATTTGGAGGAGGTTATTTTCTTTTATTTGGTGAAGGTTCTTTTTTGCCTACCTATGGAGGGTCTTATGCTCCTCGATATAACGTAGCAGAGATGAGCGATAATTCAAGTTTGTCTGTTGGAACTAAATTAACAGTAGCATTTAGTGGCAACTTTGGTAGCCAAGGTTCTTCAGAATTCTTTTTTTTAGTTGATGCCCCTCTTGTTGCAGGTTTAAATTTTGGAGCAGGAGCAACGGCAGATACAGACAAAAGATTTGGAGGCTTTTTAAATGCAGGACTTGGATTAAATTATGGAACGTATCAAAATACTTTTTTTGGAGGAACTAGTGGTTTTGCTATGGGTCCTGTAGGAATATTAGGAATGCGTTTTACAGTACGAGAAAGATTAATTGGTCTTAGTGGTTCTTATTTACACAGTATTCTCAAAAATAATAAAGCTAAAGTAATAGGTTTAAGATTGACCTATTATCTAGGAAGTAATTCTAATTAAGAGTAAAAGTTATTTTGAATACTAGTAAAAAATGTTTTTTCATTTTTTGCTAAAAATAGAAATGTATAAAAGAGAGAGGTCGCTTGAAAATTAAAATCAAGTGACCTCTTTTATTATCAACTATTATCCTATCTTTGCAGCCCTTTAAAAAAATAAGTACTTTTGTACCATGAATAATATCGTAGCTATAATAGGAAGACCGAATGTTGGAAAATCAACGCTGTATAATAGATTAATAGGAGAACGACACGCTATTGTAGATGATTTTAGTGGTGTTACTCGAGATAGAATGTATGGAACTTGTGAATGGAACGGTAAGAAATTTACTGTAATAGATACAGGTGGTTTTGTTAAAAATTCAGATGATATTTTTGAAGCAGCTATTAGAAATCAAGTAGAAATAGCCATAGAAGAAGCTCATGTTTTAGTTTTTATGGTAGATGTAACTACGGGTATTACAGATTTAGATGAACAAATGGCTGGTATGCTTCGAAAAACAGATAAACCGGTTATTGTTGCAGTGAATAAAGTGGACAATCATGCTAGAATGTTAGCCGCGAATGAATTTTGGAGTTTAGGTTTTGAAGAAACTCATTTTATTTCTTCGATTACCGGAAGTGGTTCTGGAGATATTTTAGATGTAATTACAGATAATTTACAAGAAGAAGAATTTAATGAATTAGATATTCCTAAGTTTGCTATTATTGGACAGCCGAATGTTGGGAAATCTTCTTTTATTAATGCCTTATTAGGTAAAGAAAGAAATGTAGTGACGAATATTGCTGGAACAACAAGAGATTCTATTCATTCAGTATATAATAAATTCGGAAAAGAGTTTATGCTCATCGATACAGCAGGAATTCGCAAAAAAAATAAAGTACACGAAAATTTAGAATTCTATTCTGTAATGAGAGCCATTAGAGCCTTAGAAGAATCAGATGTTTGTTTTTTACTAATAGATGCTGTTCTAGGTATTGAAGCTCAAGACATGAGTATTTTTCAATTAGCAGTAAAAAGACATAAAGGAATTGTTATTTTAGTCAATAAATGGGATTTAGTGGCTAATAAAGAAAGTAATACTGCTAGAGATTTTGAAATTAAGGTCAAGGAAAAATTAGCTCCTTTTAATGATGTTCCTATTGTGTTTATTTCTGCTTTAGAAAAACAAAGAATTTTTAAAGCAATTGATGAAGGTTTAGAAGTTTATCAAAAACGTTCTGCTCAATATAAAACTTCTCAGCTCAATGATGTATTATTGCCTATTATAGATCGTAAACCGCCTCCAGCCAATAGAGGAAGATTTATTAAAATAAAATATATTACACAAATCAAAACCTATTATCCTGCATTTGCATTTTTCTGTAATCATCCTAAGCATGTAAAAGCATCGTACAAAGGATTTTTAGAAAACCAATTGAGAAAAAATTTCGATTTTACAGGAGTACCGATTAGTATTTATTTTAGAGAAAAATAGAAAATTAATCTTCTAAATCATTTAAAAAATCTTGAGCTTCTTTATAACTAGGAGCTAAATCTAAAGCCGTTAATAAATCTGCTTTGGCTTTCCCTTTTTCTCCTTGAAATGCATAAGAAACTCCTCGGTAATAATAAGCAGAAGGATATGTTGGATCCGTTTCTACAGCAATATTAAAAAAATTATTCGCCTTGAGATATGATTTTTTATCTAAATGAATTAAGCCTGCATTAATATGAGCATCTGTATATTGATTATCGATTAACGTTACTTGTTTATAATGTTCAAGAGCTTTTTTATCATCTCCTTGAAAACGATAATAATTGCCCATCTCAAAAACAATATCAGGGTTTTCAGGAAATAATTTCAAAGCTTTAGATAAAAAAGGGAGTGCTTTTTTTGATTTTTTATCATTATAAAAAGTTCCTAAATCTAATAAACTATCAAAATGTTTACTATTAATAGAAAGAGCTTTTTCAAAATTTTTAACAGCTTGAGTTTCATCTCCCATTTGAGCATAAATTCTTCCATACATATAATATCCTTCAATAGTATCAGGAGCTACTTCCATGAGTTGATCAACAGTACTAAGAGCATCTTCATTTTTATCCAAAATATATTGAAATTCTGAAAGCCGAAGTATGGTTCTTATACTTGCAGGAAAAAGAGTAATTGTTTCTTTTAATAAAGAAATAGCTAGGCTATCTTGCTCTGCTTCTACATAAAAATCAGCTAAAACATGTCTGTATGCAATACTAGAAGAATCAAAAGATAAAGCCTTTTTCATATCTACAATAGCTTCATCATACATAGCTAAACCTCCATATACAGATGCTCTAGAAAGATATAATTCAGGATCATTAGGATTAAATTTTATCTTTTCATTCAGTTCTGTAATAGCAGGATTTACGATAATAGGATTTTCTTCAAGAGGAGTTTTAGGATCTGTATTACAAGAAGAGATAATAACTATCCCAAGAATTAAAAATAGCAACAAATGTTTTTTCATGACTCGTTTTTGACTTGGTTTGTTTTTGTGCTTTGCAAATATAAGATGTTTTAAGTAATTTCTCCTCCACAACTAGAACCAGAACCTGCAGTACATCCATAACAATGTTGATTCAAGACAATTTTTCGATCTTGTAAAGATTCAATATTAAAATCTTGAATATGTTGAGATGAACTCGCTACTTTTAAATCTAACATTTGATTAAAATCGCAATCATATAAATAACCGTCCCAGCTTACAGATATTGTGTTTCGACACATTAATCCTTCTACTGTACTAGGATTATAAGCTTCTACTAAAGTTTGCATATACTCAGCATATTTTT